>JBDNCK010000064.1:0-8042 GCA_046719675.1 Sphingomonadaceae bacterium
TCCTTCGAGGTCGTCGGGAGGCGCAGCGCGCGCGCGCCTTCATCGATCACCTCGAGGCGCTCTGTGCTGCGACCGGCCTGCCGCTGCGCCTTGGCGACTGGGGTGTGGAGGCGAGGCACCTGCCGCTGCTCGCCGCCGAATCCCAGAAGCAGCAGCGGCTGCTCGTCAACAATCCGGTGCCGATCGGCGAGGCGGAGGCCGAACGCCTGTACGCCAGCGTGCTGTGATGCGATCGCCGCTGCGCCCGCGTGGGTCCTATCGCGCCTGGCGGGCGATCCCCACGCGCTGGGCCGACAACGACGCCTACGGCCATGTCAACAATGTGGTTCACTATGCCTGGTTCGACACGGCGGTGAATGCCTGGCTGGTGGAGCAGGGGCTGCTCGACATTGCGGAGGGCGCCATCATCGGCCTCGTGGTCGAAACCGGCTGCCGCTATGCGGCCAGCCTCGCCTTTCCGCAGACGGTGGAGGCAGGGATTGCCGTGGCGCGGCTGGGCTCCTCCTCCGTCACCTGGCATGTCGGTCTGTTCGCGCAGGGCGCCCCCGATGCGGCCGCCGAGGGCTTCTTCGTCCATGTCTATGTCGATCGTGCCTCGCGACGTCCGGTGCCGCTTCCCGAGCGCTGGCGCGCCGCCCTTGCTGCCCTTGCCGCCCCTTCCGCCGGCTGAGCCGGGCCGCTAGGCGCTTGCCGATGGACTCCATCCTCATCGTCGATTTCGGAAGCCAGGTCACCCAGCTCATCGCGCGCCGCGTGCGCGAGGCCCGCGTCTATTGCGAAGTCGTGCCCTTCCCCAGGGCAGCCGAAGGCCTTGCCCGGCTGCAGCCGGCGGGGATCATCCTCTCGGGCGGCCCGGCCAGCGTGACGGAGGCCGATGCGCCCGGCCTTGCGCCCGAAATCATCGGATCTGGTCTGCCCGTGCTCGGCATCTGCTATGGCCAGCAGGCGCTCGTCGCAGCGCTCGGCGGCCGGGTGACAAGCGGTGACACGCGCGAGTTCGGCCGCGCCTTCGTCGAGGTGGTGGCAGATGCCCCGCTCATCGCGGGTCTCTGGCCCGCTCGGAAGGCGCTCCCTATGCCTTCATCGGCGATCCGGATCGCCGGCTCTATGGCACGCAGTTCCATCCGGAAGTCGTCCACACGCCCGATGGCGCCGCGCTCATCGCGCGCTTCGTGCACGTGGTCTGCGGAGTGGCCGGTGACTGGACGATGGCGGGCTTCCGCGCGGCGAAGATTGCCGCCATCCGCGCGCAGGTGGGCAAGGGGCGCGTCATCTGCGGGCTTTCGGGCGGCGTGGACTCAGCGGTTGCAGCCGTTCTCATTCATGAGGCGATCGGGGAGCAGCTGACCTGTGTATTCGTCGACCATGGCCTGATGCGCAAGGGCGAGGCGGCCGAAGTCATCACGCTGTTCCGCGACCATTACAATATTCCGCTGGTTGCCGTGGATGCCGCGGACCGGTTCCTCTCCGCGCTGGCCGGCAAGACCGATCCGGAAGCCAAGCGCAAGGCGATCGGCGCCACCTTCATCGAAGTGTTCGAGGAAGAAGCGCGCAAGACGGGGGACGCCGCCTTTCTCGCCCAGGGCACGCTCTATCCCGACGTCATCGAAAGCGTTTCCTTCCACGGGGGGCCGTCCGTCACCATCAAGTCGCACCACAATGTCGGCGGCCTGCCCGAGCGGATGCAGCTGCAGCTCGTCGAGCCGCTGCGCGAGCTGTTCAAGGACGAAGTGCGCGCCCTTGGCCGCGAGCTGGGCCTGCCGGAGGCCTTCGTCGGCCGCCATCCCTTCCCTGGCCCCGGGCTTGCCATCCGGATTCCCGGCGAAGTCACCCGCGCCGACTGCGACCTGCTGCGCGAGGCCGATGCCATCTGGATCGAGGAAATCCGCCGCGAGGGCCTGTATGATGCGATCTGGCAGGCCTTCTCGGTGCTGCTGCCTGTGCGCACCGTGGGGGTGATGGGCGATGGCCGCACCTATGACCGGGTGCTGGCGCTGCGCGCCGTCACGTCCGTCGACGGCATGACGGCTGACATGTACCCTTTTTCCATGGAATTTCTTGGCCGCGTTGCTACCCGCATCGTGAACGAGGTGCGCGGAATCAACCGCGTCGTCTATGATGTCACCTCCAAGCCGCCCGGCACCATCGAGTGGGAGTAGTCAGGCGTGATCGTCATTCACCACAATCCGGCGTGCGGAACCTCGCGCAACGTGCTGGCGATCCTGCGCGCGGCTGGCGAGGATCCGGTGGTTGTCGAGTATCTGAAGGAAGGCTGGACCCGCCCGCAGCTGCTTGCGCTCCTTGCCGTTGCCGGCCTCAGGCCGCGCGATGTGCTGCGGTCGAACGTGCCGGAGGCAGCAGGGCTGGAAACAGCCGACGACGAGACGCTCCTTGCCGCCATGATCCGCCACCCGGTGCTGGTGAACCGCCCCATCGTCGCTTCGCCACGGGGCGTGCGGCTGTGCCGGCCGTGCGAGGCGGTGCTGCCGCTCCTGGAGCGCGCGCCGCCGGACGATTTCCGCAAGGAAGATGGCAAGCCCCTGGCACGATGAGGTGGGTCGTGTGCCTTGCCGCGGTGGCGCTTGGTGGCTGCATGGCGGGAAGGGCCGCAACAGGTGTCGTGAAGACAACCGGAAAGGTGGCAGGCACCGTCGTCGAGACGGCTTGGGACACGGTGACGACGACCCCTGCCGAAGCCGAAGAGGATCGCGCGAAGCAGGCCCGCAAGGAACGCAGGCGCGCGCAACGCGAAGAGAAGCAACGGCGCGAGCGCGCACGCGCGGATTGACCCGGCAGCCATCGCCACCGCAAGGAAGCGCTCATGTCCACCACCTACACGCTCGACACTGCCACCTCGCGCGCCCATCCCGTGCCCGAACCGGTCCGGCGCCTGAGCGTGCCGGCAATCGCCGCGCGCAAGCAGGGCGGCGTGACGGCAGAGCCCATCGTGATGCTGACGGCCTATACCGCGCGCATGGCCCAGCTCCTTGATCCGCATTGCGACATGCTGCTGGTTGGCGACAGCCTCGGGCAGGTCATCTATGGGCTGGACACGACCGTCCGGGTGACACGCGAGATGATGATCGCCCATGGCGCTGCCGTGGTGCGCGGCTCCTATCGCTCGGTGGTTGTCATCGATCTGCCGTTCGGCACCTATGAGGGGAGCCCGGAGCAGGCCTTTGGGACGGCGGCGCTCGTGCTGCGGGAGACGGGTGCGGCTGCGGTCAAGATGGAGGGCGGCGCCGTGCTGGCGCCGACAGTGCGCTTCCTCGTCGAGCGCGGGATTCCCGTGGTGGGCCATGTCGGGCTGACGCCGCAGGCGGTCAATGCGCTCGGCGGCTATGGCGCGCGCGGGCGTTCGCCGGAAGAAGCGGCGAAGATTCTCGCGGATGCGCGGGCGATTGCGGAGGCGGGCGCCTTTGCGCTGGTGGTCGAAGGCGTGGTGGAGCCGCTGGCACGCGATGTGCAGGCAGCGGTCGCCTGCCCGGTCATCGGGATCGGTGCGTCTGCGGCCTGCGACGGGCAGGTGCTTGTCATCGACGACATGCTGGGCATGTTCGAGCGGGTTCCCCGCTTCGTGCGGCGGTTCGACGATCTGGCCACCCGCATCGGCGACGCGGCTGCGGCCTATGCGCAGGCGGTGCGCGCGCGCACCTTCCCTGCCGATTCGGAAATCTATCGCCCCAGGGGCTGAGTTCAGCCGAGCGCAAGGCGGATTGCGCTTCACGGCATGCGCAGTCTAGGAGACGCGCCAACCCGAGCCCAACAGCGAAGCGAAAGCCCTTGGCCCGACCGCCAGTTCCCGCCAGTCCCGAGTCCGATCCGTTCATCCGCGAGGTGGACGAGGAGTATCGCCGCGACGAGATGCAGAAGTTCATGGGCACGTGGGGCCGCTGGATCCTGCTGGCCGTCGGCGTGGCGTTGCTTGGCTTCGGGGCCTATCTCTGGTGGCAGAATGATCGCGCGCGGCGTTCGGAGGCAGCAACCGAGCAGCTGCTGGCAGCACTCGAGGCAGTCGAGCGGGGCGACAGCGCCTCGGCCGACGAGCCGCTTGCCGTCGTGGCAGAGACGGGCACGGACGGGCAGCGGGCGCTGGCGCGGCTGACCGAGGCGGGGCTCGCTGCCAACCGCGGCGAGCCGGACCGGGCCCGCGCCCTGTTCGACGAGGTGGCAGCCGATGCAAGGGCGCCTGCCGCCTTGCGGGATCTTGCCCGTATCCGCGCGCTGCGGCTGCAGTTTGACTCGCTGTCGCCGGACGAGGTGCTGGTTCGCGCGGGCCCCTATCTGGAAGGCGACAGCCCCTGGTTTCCCGCGGTTGCCGAGCTCGCGGCCGTCGCACATGTGAAGGCAGGTCGCGACAGGGAGGCAGCAGCCCTGTTCCTTCGCCTCGCACGCTCGCCCGAGGCGCCGGAGACCCAGCGGGCGCGCGCCGAGCAGATGGCGGCCTATCTCGGGGAAGATACGAGCGGGCTGGCAGACGAACTGCGCGCGCGCACCGAGGCAGGCGAGGCCACCACGGAATGACGGCCACGAGGGCCCGCTGGCCCATTCTCCTTCTCGCCCTTTCGTCGTTGCTCCTCGCCTCCTGCGCCAGGGACGGGGAGCGGCGCGGGCTGTTCCGCAAGTCGGCACCACCGACCCAGACTGCGGGCGAGCGGATCTCCGTGCTCGACTTCGAGCGCGCGATCGAGGCAGAGGCCGAGCTGCGGGAGATGGACGTCGCACTGCCGCCGGCGCGGGTCAATCCGGCCTGGTCGCAGGGCGGAGGGTCTGCCGCGAAGGCCATGGGGCGGTTGGCGCTTGGCGCGGGCGACCGGCGCCTGTTCTCGGAATCCATCGGGCGCGGATCGGACGCCACGCGTCGCCTGAACGCGACACCCGTCATCCTCGCCAACCGGATGGTGACGATCGACACCGAAGGCCTGGTGACCGCCTTCAACGCCGAAACCGGGCAGCGCCTCTGGCAGTTCCGCCTCGGCCCCAGGGGCAAGTCGGCGCGCGCTGCATTCGGGGGCGGGGTCAGCCTCGAGGGTGAGCGGGCCTATGTGACGACGGGCACCGGCCTGGTCGTCGCCCTGGATGCTGCAACCGGCACGGAGGTCTGGCGCACCGACCTCGGGACGCCGTTGCGGGGTGCGCCGTCGGTGGGCGAGGGCAAGGTCGTGGTGATGAGCCAGGACAATCGCCTGACGGCGCTGTTTGCCGACAGCGGAGAGCAGGCCTGGCAGGTCACGGCCACGCTCGAGCCCGCCGGGATCCTTGGCCCAGGGGCGCCGGCCATCTACCAGGGCACCGTGATTGCCGGCTTTTCCTCGGGCGAGCTGTTTGCCCTGCGGATCGAGAATGGCCGGACGGTCTGGCAGGACCAGCTCGCCCGGACCGGGCGCACCACGGCGCTCGGGGCGCTTTCGGCGATCGTCGCCGCGCCCGTGGTCGATCGCGGCCGCGTGTTCGCCGTCGGGCACGGCGGCCGGATCGTCGCCATCGAAGTGGCCACCGGCCAGCGTGTCTGGGAACGGACGCTGGCTGGCGTCCATACGCCTGCGGTTGCAGGCGAATTCCTGTTCGTGGTGACAACCGAGGCCGAGCTCGTCGCGCTGACCCGCGGCGAAGGCAAGATCCGGTGGGTGGCGGACCTTGGCCGGTGGCGGAACGAGAAGAAGAAGTCCGGCGCCATCGAATGGGCAGGCCCGGTGCTTGCAGGCGACTGGCTGTGGCTCGTCTCCTCAAGGGGGGACATGGTGCAGGTGGACCCGGCCGACGGACGGATTGCTGCGCGCCGCAGGGTTGGGAAGAGCGCCTATCTGCCGCCGGTGGTGGCCAACATGGTCCTCTACGTGCTGACCGAGGACGGCCGGGTCCAGGCCTTCCGCTAGGACGATGGTGGAGCGCCCCCGGGTCGTCATTCTCGGCCGGCCCAATGTCGGGAAGTCCACGCTGTTCAACCGGCTGGTGGGAAAGCGACTGGCGCTGGTGGACGACCAGCCAGGGGTCACCCGGGACCGGCGCGAAGGCGATGTAACGCTCTTCGATCTCGCCTTCACGATCGTGGATACCGCAGGGCTGGAGGAAGCCGAGGCCGAGAGCCTCGCCGGCCGCATGCGCGCCCAGACCGAAGCGGCGCTCGCAGGGGCGGCGGCTGCCCTCTTCGTGATCGACGCCCGGGCCGGGCTTACGGAAGGCGATCGCCATTTCGCGCGCTGGCTGCGCGAGGAAGCGCAAGCGCCGGTGGTTCTGGTGGCGAACAAGGCGGAAGGGCGCGCGGCGGAGGCCGGCCTTCTCGAGGCCTTCGAACTCGGGCTTGGCGAACCGGTCGCGCTGTCGGCCGAGCATGGCGAAGGTCTGGCGGATCTCTTTGCTGCGCTTGCGCCGCTGCTGCCAGCGCCGGACCAGGAAGAGCCAGACGCGCAGGAGGAAGGCGAGCGGCCGCTGGAACTTGCCATCGTCGGCCGTCCGAACGCCGGGAAATCCACCCTCATCAACCGGCTGCTGGGCGAAGGTCGGCTGCTCACCGGCCCGGAAGCAGGCATCACGCGCGATTCCATCCGGATTCCCTGGGAATGGCAGGGCCGGGCCGTGAACCTGATCGACACTGCGGGCCAGCGCCGGCGCACGAAGGTGACGGACAAGCTCGAGAAGCTGGCCGTGGCGGATGCGTCGCGGGCTGTCGACTTCGCGGAAGTCGTGGTGCTGCTGCTCGATGCCACCCGCGGTCTCGAGGCGCAGGATCTGAGGATCGCCGACCGGGTGCTCGAGGAAGGCAGGGCCTTGCTCGTCGCGCTCAGCAAGTGGGATGTGGCCGAAGACCAGAGCCGGCTGTTCCAGGGGGTGCGCAAGGCCCTCGACGAGGGACTGGCGCAAGTGAAGGGCGTGCCGCTGCTGACGGTTTCCGGCATGACGGGCAAGGGCCTCGACACGCTCGTGAAGGCGGCCTTCGAGCAGCGCGAGCGCTGGAGCCGCCGCGTGCCGACGGCGCGTCTCAATCGCTGGTTCGAGGAGGCGATCGCGAAGAACCCGCCGCCCGCACCCGGCGGCCGCCGCATCCGGCTGCGCTACATCACCCAGGCGCGCACCCGGCCGCCCACCTTTGCCGTCTTCGGCAACCGGCTCGACTCGCTTCCCACCAGCTACGAGCGCTATCTGGTGAATTCGCTCCGCGACGCGCTCGATCTTGCCGGCATTCCCATCCGGCTCAACCTGCGCTCCCCGAAGAATCCCTACGATCCATGACCGGCGTGGAACGGGTGCCACCGGCGTTCGGGCGGGACGGCGACGGCCGGCTGCTGATCGCCGGGCGCGTCGCCGAGGACTGGGTGAGCGAGGCAGGCGACACGCCCCTCTTTCTCTATGACGCCGGCCTGGTGCGGACGCGCGTGGCAGAGCTGCGGGACGCCCTGCCTGCGGGCGTTGCAATCCATTATGCAGTGAAGGCGAACCCCTTTGCGCCGCTGCTCCAACTGCTCGCGCCGCTGGTCGATGGATTTGATGTTGCATCCGCAGGCGAGCTGGCGCTCGTGCCTGGCGACAAGGGGCGGGTGGGGTTTGCCGGCCCCGGCAAGCGCGACCGGGAGCTCGCCGCCGCCATCGCCGCCGGCGCGACCATCAGCCTCGAGTCCCCCGGCGAGGCCGGCCGTGCGCTTGCCATCGCGCAAGGCACCGCCCGGCCGCTGCATGCCCTGCTGCGGGTGAACCCGCCGTTTGAACTGCGCGGCTCGGGCATGCGCATGGGGGGCGGCGCGCGTGCCTTCGGTGTCGATCTCGAACAGGCGCCGGACGTGCTGGCGATGCTGGCGGCCGGCGGCGCCCATGTCCGTGGCTTCCACATCTTCGCCGGCTCGCAGAATCTCGATGCCGAGGCGATCGCCGACGCCCAGGCTGCCACGGTGACGCTGGCCGCGGAGCTCGCCGCACATCTGCCCGGCCCGCCGGAACTGGTGAACCTGGGCGGTGGCTTCGGGCTTCCCTATTTCGCCGGCGACCGGCCACTTGATCTTGCCCGGATCGGCGCCCGGCTGTCGGAAACGCTGGCGCGCCGGCAAGAT
>JBDNCK010000065.1:0-8042 GCA_046719675.1 Sphingomonadaceae bacterium
CGGCGTTCTCGGATAGGTGGTTCCGTTCGTCGGGACCATCATCGGTGCCGTGGTCGGCGGCGGCCTCGGCTATCTGCGCGTGATCTCCAGGAAGGGCTGATGCGCTGTCCCTTCTGCCACTCGGAAGAGACGCAGGTGAAGGACAGCCGGCCGACCGAGGACGGAACGGCGATCCGGCGGCGGCGGCAGTGCCACAATTGCGGCGCCCGCTTCACCACTTTCGAGCGGGTGCAGCTGCGCGAGCTCGTCGTCGTCAAGAAGTCGGGCAAGAAGGAACCCTTCGACCGCGAGAAGCTTGCCCAGTCGATCCTGGTTGCCTGCCGCAAGCGGGACATTGACCCCGACCGGATCGAGCGGTTCGTCTCCTCGGTGCAGCGGCAGCTGGAAGCGCTGGGCGAAACGGAAGTCGAGGCCGGCCAGATCGGCGCCCTCGTCATGCAGGGGCTCGAGCAGCTGGACCCGGTTGCCTATGTCCGCTTTGCCAGCGTCTATCGCGATTTCCGCGAGGCCAAGGATTTCGAAACTTTCGTCGGGCAGATCTCGCAGCGGGTGAAGGCCTGAGCGTCGGGCCGGCGGACCTGCGGGACGGCTACTCGATCTCGTAGACGACCGTGACGCTCGCGCGCAGTTCATTCTCGCCGAGCGCCACCGGAGGTGCCGGCGAGTCGGCCATCTCCATGACAGCTGCCCGCATGAGCGGCCGGAACTCCGGCCGCTGCACCCCTTCCGAGATGGCGAGCACGCGCACGATCCGCACGCCTGCCGCCTTCGCAAGCAGGTCCGCGCGGGCGCGGGCACGCGACACCGCCTCCGCGCGCGCCTCGTCGAGAAGTGGTTCGGGCCTGTCGAGGCCGAAGCTTGGCCCTTCGATCCGGTTCGCCCCTTCCTTCACCAGCGAATCGAGCACCGGCCCGATCCGCCCCATGTCGCGCAGGCGCACCACGACCTGGTTCGATGCCTGGTAGCCGGTGATGGCAGGCGCGCGCCCTTCGCCATAGCGATACTGGGGCTGGACCGCGATCTGGCTGGTGCGCAGGTCCCGGTCAGCCACGCCCGCGCGGCGGATCGCAGCAACGACGGCCGTCATCCGCTTGTTGTTCTCGGCCATCGCGGCCGCAGCATCGGCCGCCTGTGTCACCACGCCGGCGGTGATGGTGGCGACATCGGGCACTGCGGTGCGCGTGGCATCGGCCGTGACGCTGATCGTGGCGGGCTCGCGCGCGGGCTGGGCGGTCACGGCTGCCGCCGACACCAGGAGCGCCAGGGCAGGAAGGCACGAAAGGCGTTGCATGCTGGTCTCCACGGCTGGAAGGGGTCGGCCGACTCCGTTGCGCGCATGGAGCTTGCGCAAGGATGAAGCGATCCGCTCAGGAGGAGCGCCGCTGGTCGAGGGCGCGCCACGCGATCAGCAGCAGAAGCGCACCTCCCGTAGCAATGGCAAGATCGAGCGCCAGCCCACCTAGCGGCAGATCGAGCCAGCCTGCGAACAATCCGCCAAGCACGCCGCCCGCGATCCCGACGAGCATGGTCACGCCGATCCCCCCCGGGTCCCTGCCAGGGTGCAGCAGCTTGGCAAGTGCGCCTGCCAGCAGGCCGACGATGATCCAGCCGAAGAAGCCGTAGGCCATCCGGTTCCTCCTCTCCGGCAACCCTAGCACCCGTTCCCTCGGGACCCAAGGGGTGCAGGAGAAATTGTGCGCCTGCGAAAAGGACAAGTCTTTGCAAGCTTCCCAACGGACGCTATATGAGCGCCGCTCGGTTTCTTTGAGGGGAGAGCCGGCTGGTGGGCGTTGGGCCGTTCCGCGCCTTTTTCTCGAACGGGAACGACTGGGCAAATGAACATGCATCTCCCCTCCGAGCAGCTTCAGGCGCTGCCCGATGTCGACGGGCAGGACGCGCTTCCCTGGTATCGGCGCCTTCGCTGGAAGGGCCTCGGACTTGCAGCCGCCATTCTTGCGGTGGTGGCGCTTGGGACGTGGCTTCTCGTCCAGCGCGCGCAGGCGCCCGGCCCGACCCAGCCTCCGTCGGGTCCTCCCGCGGTTTCCGTGGTCGTCCCCGGCAAGACCCTCGTGGAGGATGTGGTGCGCGTGACGGGCACGATCTCGGCGCGTCGGGAGATGCCGGTCGGAATCGTGGGCGAGGGGGGTGCGATCGTCGCCATCCGGGCCGAGGCCGGCGATTATGTTCGGGCAGGGCAGGTGCTCGCCGAAGTCGATTCCGCCGTCCAGCGCGCCCAGCTTGCACAGCTCCAGGCAGCGGTCGACCAGGCGCGAGCCGACGCGCGCCTCGCCCAGAGCGAGCTCGAGCGGGCGCAGAAGCTTGTGGACCGTGGGTTCATTTCCCAGGCCGATATCGATCGGCGCACCGCCACGCGCGATGCGCAGCTCGCCCGGGTGCGGGTGGCCGAAGCACAGGTGCGCGAGATGCAGGAGCGGATCGCGCGCCAGTCCGTGCGCGCGCCGGAGGCCGGGCTCGTCCTTGCCCGCGCGATCGAGCCGGGTCAGGTGGTCTCGCCTGGCGCGGGCGCGCTCTTCCGGGTTGCGGCCGGTGGGGCGCTCGAGCTGCGCGCCGAAGTTGCCGAGCAGGATCTTGCCGCCCTCGCGGTTGGCGAGGCCGCGACGGTGGTCCCGGTCGGGAGCCGGCAGGGCGTGACGGGGCGTATCTGGCTGCTGGAGCCGGTCGTCGATCCGGTCCGCCGGCTCGGCGTGGCGCGCATTGCGCTGCCTGCGGATCCGTCGCTGCGTGTCGGCGGCTTCGCAACCGCCGAGATCGTGGCGGCACAGGTGGAACGCCCCGTGCTGCCGCAGTCCGCAGTGCTCACCGACAATGAGGGCAGCTTCGTGCTGGTGGTGGATGCCGAGAACAGGGTCGTGCGCAGGCCGGTGACGATTGCCGGGGTCACGCGCGACGGGATCGGCATCCGCGACGGTCTGGACGGAAGCGAACGGGTGGTCCTCGCAGCGGGTGCCTTCCTCAATCCTGGCGAGACGGTCACGCCTGTCCTGACGGAGCGCTGACGGCCATGGATCTGCGCTACATCTCGTCCTGGGCGATCCGGAACCCGATTCCGCCCATTCTCCTGTTCCTGATGCTGACCCTTGTCGGGGCGCTCAGCTTCTGGACGATGAGGATCAACGCGATGCCGGACATTTCGGCACCGCTCGTCTCGGTCTCCGTATCGCAGCCCGGTGGCGCTCCGACCGAGCTCAAGACCCAGGTGACCCAGATCATCGAAGGGGCGGTTGCCGGCATCGGCAATGTGAAGAGCATTTCTTCGGTGGTGCGCGAAGGAAGCTCGAACACCCAGATCGAATTCCACATCGGAACGGATACCGACCGCGCCGTCAACGATGTGCGCAACGCCGTGGCGCGGGTACGGTCCGAGCTTCCGGAAGGGATCCTCGAGCCCCAGGTCGAACGGATCGATATCGAGGGAGGCGCGATCGCCTATGTTGCCGTCAAGTCGACGGCGATGACCCTCGAGGAGCTTTCCTGGTTCGTCGACAACACCGTCACCAAGCGGATGACCGCGATCCCCGGGGTTGCGCAGGTGAGCCGCGGCGGCGGGGTCTCGCGCGAGATCCGCGTCGACCTGATACCCGAGCGGCTGCAGGCCTTCGGGATCACGGCGGCGCAGGTCAATGCGCAGCTGCGCAACCTCAACCTCGATGTGCCGGGCGGTCGCACCGAGGTTTCCGGCGCCGAGCAGGCCGTCCGGGTCCTGGGCGGCGCGCGCTCGGCAATGGAGCTTGCCGAGACTCGCATTGCGATTCCCGGCGGCCGCTTCGTCCGCCTTGCGGATATTGCGTCCGTGCGGGACGGCGCCTCCGAGCAGCGCTCCATCGCCCGGCTCGACGGCCGGCAGGTGACGAGCTTTGGCCTTTTCAAGGCCAAGGGCGCCTCGGACGTGCAGGTCTATGAGCGGATGAACGCAGCGCTCGAACAGCTGAAGGCGGATTATCCGGGCGTCGAGTTCGTGGAGCTGTTCACGACCGTGGACTATACGAAGGAAGAATATGCCAGCGCCATCAAGGCGCTGCTGGAGGGCGCGCTGCTCGCCGTCCTCGTCGTCTTCCTGTTTCTGCGCGACTGGCGGGCAACCGTCATCGCTGCCCTTGCCATCCCGCTTTCCGCCATCCCGACCTTCTGGTTCATGGATCTCATGGGCTTCACGCTCAACACGATCAGCCTGCTCGCGCTGTCGCTCGTGGCAGGCATTCTCGTCGACGACGCGATCGTCGAGATCGAGAATATCGTGCGCCACATGCGGATGGGGAAGACACCCTACCAGGCAGCGCTCGAGGCTGCCGACGAGATCGGGCTGGCGGTTGTTGCAACCTCGGCTGCGATCATCGCGGTGTTCCTGCCCGTCAGTTTCATGCCGGGAATCTCGGGGCAATATTTCAAGCAGTTCGGCCTGACCGTCTCGGTTGCGGTGTTCATGAGCCTGCTTGTCGCCCGGCTGCTCACTCCGCTGATGGCGGCCTATTTTCTCGCCCCGCATGGCGCGCGCGTCCACAGCGAGGGTCCGCTGATGGACCGTTACCTGCGGTTCCTGCGCTGGTCGCTGCGCAACCGCTGGAAGACCGTGATGTTCGGCGGGCTCAGCTTTGTCGTCACGATCATCCTGTTCGCGAACATTCCGCAGACATTTGCGCCCAACAACGACAGCGGCACGGCGATCGCCTCCGTCGAACTGCCGCCAGGGGCAACGCTCGAGGATTCGATCCGCACCACCGACCGGCTGACGGCGCTGCTCCGGCAGCAGCCGGAGGTGGCATCGATCTTCGAATCGATCGGCAATGGCGGCGATGTCCGGATGGCGACGCTCTACATCGACCTGGTGCCGCGCAGCGAGCGCGAGGTTTCGACCAAGGAGTTCGAGCAGCGCATGGGCCCGATCTTCGAGCAGGTGCCCGATGCGCGCATCAACTTCCAGTCGCAGGGGCCAGGTGGCGGCGGCCGGGACATTGTCATCATGCTTGCCGGTGACGATCCGCTTCTGCTCAACGAGACAGCCCGCAAGGTCGAGCAGGAAATGCGCGCGATGCCGATCCTGCGGGACGTGCGGATTGCAGGGGACCTCGACCGGCCCGAGATCCTGATCCGGCCAAAGCTCGACATCGCCGCCGAGATGGGCGTGTCGGTGGCGGACCTCTCGCGCACGATCCGGATCGCAACCATCGGGGACATCGAGCAGAATCTGGCGAAATTCTCGCTGACCGACCGGCAGGTGCCGATCCGGGTCAGCCTGGCGGAGGCCGCCCGGACGGATCTTGCGGCCATCGAGAACCTGCCCGTGCCGACAGCGTCGGGCGGATCGGTTCCCTTGAAGGTGGTGGCGGACATCGGCTTCGGCACTGGTCCGACCACCATCCGTCGCTACAATCAGACGGACCGGATCACCATCGTCGCCGACCTGAATGGTGTGCAGTCGGGCCCGGCCTACCAGGAGATCAACAGGCTGCCGACGATGAGCAACCTGCCCAATGGCGTCCGGCAGGTGAAGTTCGGCGATGCCGAAGTGTTTGACGAGCTCATCCGGAATTTCATCGTTGCCATCGTCTCGGGCGTGCTCCTCGTGTTTGCGGTGCTGGTCCTCCTCTACAAGCGGGTGCTGCCGCCGTTCGTGAACATGGGGTCGCTGTTGCTGGCCCCGCTTGGCGGCATGATCGCCCTGATCCTGACCGGCAATGTCATCTCGATGCCGGTCTATATCGGGCTCTTGATGCTGCTCGGGATTGTCGCGAAGAACTCGATCCTGCTGGTGGATTTTGCGATCGAGGAGAACCGCCGCGGAACGCCGCGTGAGCTTGCCATTCTCGAGGCCGGCCACAAGCGGGCGCAGCCCATCATCATGACGACGGTGGCGATGTCGGCCGGCATGCTTCCTGTCGCCATCGGTCTCCATGGCGACGCGAGCTTCCGCGGGCCCATGGCGATCGTGGTGATCGGCGGGCTGGTGCTTTCCACCTTTCTGACGCTCGTCATCGTGCCGGCGGGATACACGCTGGCCGACGACATGGAGCGCTGGCTGGGGCCACGGCTGGCGAGGCTGTTCACCAGCGGCCGCCATGGCGGACCCAGCGGCGAGCAGGCAGGATCGCCACAAGCTGCCGAGTGAGCGACTGATCACCGAGCGCGAGGCGGTGGCCCGCCGCATGTGGCGTCTGGCGACCGGCCTCCTCGTGCTGATGGCCCTCGTGCTCGCAGCATCGACCTGGGCGATCCAGGCGGTGGATCCGCGCTTTGCCTGGGTTCAGGCCTTCGCCGAAGCTGCCCTCGTGGGGGGGCTTGCCGACTGGTTTGCCGTTACCGCGCTGTTTCGCCATCCGCTCGGGCTGCCGATCCCGCACACTGCAATCATCCCCAGGAACAAGGACCGGATCGGCGATGCGCTGGCGGTGTTCCTCAAGGACAATTTCCTGACCCCCTCGGTGATTGCGCGGCGGCTCGACCGGTTCGATGCGGCCGGGATGCTGGGCCGCTTCCTGGCGGGTGCGGGCGACGGAGGCGGGGAGACCCGCGTGCGCAAGGGGATGGTGGCGCTTCTGAAGCAGCTCGCCGCAACGCCAGCGGCCGATGCGCTTGGCGAACGGGTGAAGGGCGGGATCGTCCGGCGGCTGCATGCGATCGATGCAGCGCCGATGCTTGCCTCGACGCTCGAGGCTGCCCTCGTAAAGGGCCGTCATCGACCGATCCTCGATAGCCTGGTGGACTGGGCGGCCCGCACCCTCGATGCCGAGGAGCCTGCCCTGCGGGCGATGATCGAGGAGCGCACCAACTGGCTGCTTCGCCTGATCAATGTCGATGAGCGGGTGGCCAACGAAATCATGAATGGCCTGCGTGGATTTCTTGCCGATGTTGCGGCCGATCCGGATCACCCGGTCCGCATGCGGGCCGAGCGGGCGCTCGAGAACTTCATCTTCGACCTGCGCCACATGCCCGAAACCCGCGAGAAGGTGGAGAGATGGAAACGCGACATCATCGAGAATCCCGCAGTTGCGCAGTGGGTGGAAGGCCTCTGGGACCAGGCGCGTGATGCGCTGGGCAGCTTTGTCGGCGGCGAGGGCGGCGCAAACGTGACCCGGCGGATCGGCGAGGCGCTGACCGAAGACCCGCAACTGGCGACCGCAGTCAACAGTCTCGCCCGGCGCGCCGTGGTCGGCGTGGTCCGGGACCATGGCGACGCGATCGTGGCGCTCGTCTCCGATACGGTGAAGGGCTGGGACGCGCAGACGATTACCGACAAGCTCGAATCGGCGGTCGGACGCGACCTGCAATATATCCGGCTCAACGGGACCCTGATTGGCGGTTCGATCGGCGTCATCCTGCACGCGATCTTCGTGGCAACGGGCACGCATGGTTGACGGTAACGCGCGTTACATTAGGTAACGATTGAGTCACCTTGCGGGACAGTAAGCTTCCGCCTACATTTATGAGCAGGAGGCGCGCTCACGCGCGATTCTCCTCCTGTGGCAGACTTGGCGGCGCGGGAGCCCTGGGGCTTGTCCGCGCCGCTCTTTCTTTGGCCCCTCGCGATTGCGGCAAGAAATCGTTAACGAATTTACATTGTTTCTCATGACGTTAACAAACTTTTTGTTGTCATTCCGGATGCAATTTCGCTAAGGCAACAGGTGTCTCGGCGGTCCGGAGGGCGGATCGTATCGACAACCTGGGGAGCAGGGCCTTCCCGATGGATGGAAAGGGTTGGTCATGAAGAGAATTGCGATTGCCGCGCTCGGTGCGTTCGCCGCGTTCACGGCAGCGCCGGCGCTGGCGCTCGGGCCGGTCATCAAGCCGTGTGCGCTGAGCGACATCACGCCAGGCGCGGAGGCCTGCGCCGGCTTCTATCAGGGCAACCTCCTGAACGGCAACGCGCAGGGTCTTGCCGATCAGCAGGCGGCGCTGGCGCTCATTGGCCTCACCTGGGATACGGGGACCTGGGGCACGCTGCCGTTCGACAATGACGGCAATTCGATCATCGATTTCGGCGTGCAGCTGTTCGGGCCCACATGGATCGGCATCCACTTCGGAGCCGG
>JBDNCK010000066.1:0-7995 GCA_046719675.1 Sphingomonadaceae bacterium
CTTCGAGGAGAAGGCGGGGCAGCTCTATGGCATGGGGCTGATCGGCGGCTTCTGCCATCTCTACATCGGGCAGGAAGCGGTGGTCACCGGCCTCCAGGCCGCCATCATGCCGGGGCGGGATTCGGTGGTGACGGGCTATCGCGACCATGGGCACATGCTGGCCTGCCATATCGATCCCCGCCTGGTGATGGCCGAACTCACCGGCCGGGCAGCCGGCATCAGCCGCGGCAAGGGTGGCTCCATGCACATGTTCTCGGTAGAGCACGGCTTCTTCGGCGGCCATGGCATCGTCGGCGCGCAGGTGCCGATCGGCGCCGGGCTTGCCTTTGCCCACAAGTATCGGGCCGAGGTGATGGGCGAGGAAGCTGGCGTTGCGCTGACCTATTTCGGGGACGGGGCGGCAAACCAGGGCCAGGTCTACGAGGCCTTCAACATGGCCGAGCTGTGGAAGCTTCCCGTCATCTTCGTGATCGAGAACAACCAGTATGCGATGGGAACCTCGGTCAATCGCGCGTCCGCGGAAGACCAGCTCTATCGCCGCGGCGAAAGCTTCCGGATCGAGGGCCTGCAGGTGGACGGGATGGATGTGCTTGCCGTGCGCGGGGCGGCAACGGTTGCCCTTGAATGGGTGCGATCGGGCAAGGGGCCGATCCTGCTCGAGATGAAGACCTACCGCTATCGCGGCCACTCCATGTCGGACCCGGCCAAGTATCGCACGCGCGACGAGGTGAGTGCCGTGCGCGACCAGCAGGATCCGATCGACCGCGCGGCAAGGGAGCTTGTGGAGCTTGGCTTTGCAACCGAAGCCGAGCTGAAGGCCATCGAGAAGGACATAAGGGCACAGGTGACCGAAGCGGCCGACTTTGCCGAGCAGGCGCCCGAGCCGGACCTGGCGGAGCTTGCAACCGACGTGCTGGTGGAGCGCTACTGATGGAGATCCGGCTGCCGGCCATGTCGCCGACCATGGAGGAAGGAACGCTTGCCCGCTGGCTGGTGAGCGAGGGAGACGCGGTGAAGGCGGGACAGGTGATCGCCGAGATCGAGACCGACAAGGCGACGATGGAGCTGGAGGCCGACGAAGGCGGGAAGGTGGTGTCCCTTCTTGTGGCGGAAGGAACGGACGGCGTGAAGGTGGGAACCGTGATCGCCGAGATCGCGGTCGAGGGCGAAGAGGCCCCGGCGAAGCCGGCACCCGCCGCAGCGCAGGTGGCGCGCACCGAGGCACCTGCAGCCGCGCCGGCCGTTCGCGCGGAGCCGGCTGTGCCGACGGTTGCGAAGACGGCTGCGGCCGATGGGGCTCCTTCCGGCCCGACCCGCAAGCAGACGGTGCGCGAGGCCCTGCGCGATGCCATGGCCGAGGAGATGCGGGCTGACCCGCGCGTCTTTGTGATGGGGGAGGAAGTCGCCCATTACCAGGGTGCCTACAAGGTGACGCAGGGCCTGCTCGACGAATTCGGGGACCGTCGGGTCGTCGATACCCCCATCACCGAATATGGGTTTGCAGGCCTCGGGGTCGGCGCGGCGATGGGCGGTCTGAAGCCGATCGTCGAGTTCATGACCTTCAACTTCGCGATGCAGGCGATCGACCATATCGTGAACTCGGCGGCCAAGACGAACTACATGTCCGGCGGGCAGATGCGCTGCCCGATCGTCTTTCGCGGGCCCAATGGTGCGGCCTCGCGGGTGGCTGCCCAGCACAGCCAGAATTTCGGGCCCTGGTATGCAAGCGTGCCCGGCCTTGTCGTGATTGCCCCATATGATGCCGCGGATGCCAAGGGGCTCCTCAAGAGCGCGATCCGCACCATCGATCCGGTCGTGTTTCTCGAGAACGAGCTTCTTTATGGCCGCAGCTTCGAGGTGCCCGAAGGCGAGCATGTCGTTCCCATCGGCAAGGCGCGGCTGATGCGCGAGGGGCGCGATGTCACCCTCGTTTCCTATTCGATCGGCGTGGAAGTGGCGCTTGCAGCCGCCAGGGAACTGGCGGGCGAGGGGATCGAGGCCGAGGTGCTTGATCTGCGCACGCTGCGCCCGCTGGATGAAGGCGCGGTGCTTGAAAGCCTTGCGCGGACCAACCGGATGGTGGTGGTGGAGGAGGGCTGGCCGCGCTGCTCGGTCGCCTCGGAACTGCTGGCCATTGCCATGGAAAAGGGCTTTGATGATCTGGATGCGCCGGTGCTGCGGGTGACCAACGCCGATGTGCCGCTTCCCTATGCCGCCAATCTGGAGAAGGCAGCGCTGGTGAAACCGGCCGATGTCGTTGCTGCCGTCCGGTCGCTTTTCTGATGCCGACGGGCAGGCTGGTGCGGATCGGCGTCTTTTACGATGGCAGCTATTTCCAGCAGATCACCAACCATTATCGCTATGCGCACGACGTCGGGCGCCGGATCGATCTGGGCGGGCTCCATGCCTTCCTTCGCTGGTGCGTGAGCCGCATCGAGCGCAGCGAGGTGAAGCTGTGCCAGATTGTCGAGGCGCATTATTTCCGCGGGCGCTTCACCTTGTCCGACCTAGATGACAAGGCCGAGCGCGACGACAATCCCGCCTTTGTCGAGGACTTCCTGCGCGGGGAGCGCATGTTCGACCAGGTGCTGGCGCAGAACAATGTGCAGGCCCATTATCTGCGCGTCGACACGCGTCAGGATCCGCCGCGCGAGAAGGGCGTGGATGTGGCGCTCTCGCTCGAGGCGCTGGACACGGCCATCCATCGCAGCCTCGACTGGGTGGTGCTGATCTCGCCGGATGCCGATTATGTGCCGCTGCTTCGCAAGCTGGCGGCCATCGGGGCCCGGACCCTGCTGCTGGCCTGGGAGGCGCCGGGCAAGACCGTCGTGTCGCGGGCGCTGCTGGCGGAAGCAACCGAGACGGTGCCGCTCCATCGGCTCGTCGAGGAAGGGCTCGGCGAGTACGACATCGACGGCATCTTCCTGCCCGAATAGAGGCAGGTGGAGCAGGACTGCAGGGGATCGCCCATGGCCATCGACATCACCATGCCCGCGCTTTCGCCGACGATGGAGTCGGGAACGCTGGCGAAGTGGCTCGTGAAGGTGGGCGATACCGTCCGCGCGGGGGACGTCATCGCCGAGATCGAGACCGACAAGGCAACGATGGAAGTCGAGGCAGTGGACGAAGGGGAGGTGCTCGAGCTGCTGGTGGCGGAAGGCACGGAGGAGGTGCCGGTCAATGCCGTGATTGCCCGCCTGAAGCCGGAAGGGGAGGAGCAGCAAGCCCGCCCGGAAGCGAAGGCCGGCCCTGCGGTCGAAGCTGCCGCGCCCGCGGCCCCGCCTTCCAGTCCGCCTTCCAGTCCGCCTTCCAGTCCGCCTTCCGCCTCGCCGGCTGCGGCCGCCTCGCCTTCGGCTGCCACGCCGGCGCCACGCGAAAAGGGCGGGCGGATCATCGCCTCGCCGCTCGCCCGCCGGCTGGCCTCCTCGCTCAGGGTCGATCTTGCCGGCCTTGCCGGGACGGGGCCCGGGGGACGGATCGTCAAGGCCGATGTCGAGGCGGCAGCCGGGCGCACGCCGCAGCCGGGCGTGCTGCCAGCGCCGGCCGGAGCGGCGGCACCGCCATCGCCTGCGCCTGCGCGCGAGCCTGTGGCCGCTGCGCCGCTTCCCGAGACGAGTCCGCCGTTCGAGACAGTGAAGCTCTCGAACATGCGCAAGACGATCGCCCGGCGCCTGACCGAATCCAAGACGACGGTGCCGCACTATTATCTGACGGTCGATTGCCGGCTCGATGCGCTGCTGGCCTTGCGGGCGGACCTCAACAGGGCGCTGGAGCCGCGCGGCGTCAGGCTTTCCGTCAACGACCTGCTGGTAAAGGCGCTTGGCCTGGCGCTGGAGGCCGTGCCGGATGCCAATGTCAGCTTTGCCGGCGACAGCCTGCGGAAATTTGCCCGCGCCGATGTGAGCGTGGCCGTCGCCATCCCCGGCGGCCTCATCACGCCGGTGGTGCGCGACGCCGGGGCGAAGCGGCTGTCGGCGATTGCCACGGAAATGAAGGAGCTCGCCGCACGCGCGAAGGAGGGCAAGCTCCGCCCCGAGGAATATAGCGGGGGCACGGCCTCGCTTTCCAATCTCGGGATGTACGGGATCCGGGAGTTTGCCGCTGTCATCAATCCGCCTGAAGGCCTGATCCTGGCCGTCGGTGCGGGCGAGAAGCGCCCGTGGGTGACGGGCGACGCGCTGGAGGTGGCAACCGTCATGAGCGTGACGGCAAGCTTCGATCACCGCGCCATCGATGGTGCCGTCGGGGCCGAATTCCTGTCTGCCTTTCGGGCGCTTGTCGAGAATCCGCTCGGAATGCTGGCTTGAGGGAGAAAGCCATGCGGATTGCGATCATCGGACGGGGCAGAGTGGGGGCCGTGCTGGGCCCGGCCTTTGCCGAAGCGGGGCACGAGGTTGCCTTCGGGCTGCGCGATCCGCGCGATCCCCGGCACGCAGGCGCGGACGGTGTCGCGCGCATGGGCACCCGGGAGGCGGCCGAATGGGCCGAGGTCGTGGTGCTTGCCGTCAACTGGCCGAACGTGGACCAGGCCCTGGCCGACTGCGGGCCGATGGACGGCAGGATCCTGATCGACTGCACCAACCCGCTCAACTTTTCGCCCGAGGACGGGCTCACCCTTGCCTTCGGGTTCGACCGGTCCGCCGGCGAGCATGTCGCAGCTGCCACCCGCGCCAGGGTGGTGAAGACCCTGAACCATGTCGGCGCGGCCGTGATGGGGGCAGCAAAAGGCTATGCCCGCCCGCCCGTCCAGTTCGTCGCCGGCGACGACGGGCAGGCAAGGGCGGTCGTGTCCGGGCTGCTTGTCGACCTCGGCTTTCGTCCCGTCGATTTCGGTGGGATCGCCAATGCCCGCAAGCTCGAGCCGCTTGCCATCATCACCATCGACCTCATGTTCCGGCACGGCCACGACATGGCCACCGCCTGGGACCTCATCACGCCGGAGGGCTGAATGGCCGACTTCGACCTTGTGATCATCGGCTCGGGGCCCGGCGGCTATGTCGCCGCCATCCGCGCCCGCCAGCTCGGCCTGAGCGTGGCGATTGTCGAGCGCGAGAAGCTGGGCGGCATCTGCCTCAACTGGGGCTGCATCCCGACCAAGGCCCTGCTCCGCTCGGCCGAGATCAAGCATTATCTCGACCACGCGAAGGACTATGGCCTGTCGGCGGGTGCGCCCGGATTTGATCTTTCAGCGATCACCCAGCGGTCGCGCAAGGTGGCAGGCCAGCTCAACGCCGGGGTTGCGCATCTCATGAAGAAGAACGGCGTGACCGTCGTCGAGGGCGAGGCGACCCTTGCCGGTGCGACCGCCGTCAAGGTCGGCGACCGCACGCTCAAGGGCCGCAACGTGATGGTGGCAACCGGCGCGCGGGCGCGCGAACTTGCCCATCTGAGGGCCGATGGCAAACGCGTCTGGACCTATCGCCACGCCATGGTGCCGCCGGCGATGCCGACGGATCTCCTCGTCATCGGCTCGGGCGCCATCGGCATCGAGTTCGCAAGCTTCTATTCCGACCTGGGCGCCAACGTCACGGTTGCCGAGATGCTGGACCGAATCCTGCCGGTCGAGGATGCGGAAGTTTCCGCCTTCATGGCCAAGGCCTTCAGGAAACAGGGGATGACCATTCGCACTGGCGTCAGCGTGGACGCGCTGAAGGCGGACGAAGAGGGCGTGACGGCCACCATCGACGGCAGGGACGAGCGCTTCAGCCATGTCATCCTCGCCATCGGGATTGTGCCCAACACCGAAGGGCTGGGGCTGGAGCAGCTCGGTGTGAAGACGGAGCGCGGCCACATCCTGACCGATCCGTTTGGCCGCACCAATGTCGAGGGGCTGTGGGCGATCGGCGACGTGACGGGCCCGCCCTGGCTTGCCCACAAGGCGAGCCATGAAGGGGTGGTGGCGGTGGAGGCGATTGCCGGCCACCCGCACGCCCATCCGATGGACACATCCAACATCCCCGGTTGCACCTACGCGCGCCCGCAGGTCGCCTCCGTCGGGCTGACCGAGGCGCAGGCGAAGGAGCGGGGCTACCGGGTGAAGGTTGGCCGCTTCTCCTTCATCGGCAATGGCAAGGCGATTGCGCTCGGCGAGCCCGAGGGGCTGGTGAAGACGGTGTTCGATGCCGACACGGGTGCGCTGCTCGGCGCGCACATGGCAGGCGCGGAAGTCACCGAGATGATCCAGGGCTTCGTGATCGCCCGCCAGTGCGAGGCAACCGAGGCGGAGCTGATGGCCAGCATCTTCCCGCACCCGACCATTTCGGAGGCCATGCACGAAAGCGTCCTCGACGCCCATGGCCGGGTCATTCACCTCTAGGCAGCGGGCGCCACGGCGACCGGCTCGAAGATGTCGGTCTCGGGATTGAGGATGAGCAGCCGGCCGTCGGCGATGTCGAACATGGTGCCCATGAGCCGCGTCTGGCCTGCGGACTCAGCCTCGGCGACAAAGGGGTAGCTGCGCAGGTTGGCAAGGCTCTGGCGGATGCTCGCCCGTTCGAGCACGGGCTGGGGATCGATGTCGGGACTGGCGGCAACCGCCTCCAGCACGCGGTTGCGCACCGGGCTGATCAGCGCCATCCAGCGGTCGAGGAACGACGAACCGGCGGCCTTGCCATCGCGGAAGGCGCCCGACAGCGAGGCAGCGATGCCCCCGCACCGGGCGTGGCCAAAAACGATGATATACTCGACCCGGAGCCCCAGCACGGCATATTCGAGCGCTGCACCCACGCTCGATTGCGCCAGCGACTGGTCCATCGGTGGCACCAGGTTGGCGATGTTGCGCAGGATGAACATCTCGCCGGGTGCCGCATCGAAGACCCGGGTGGGATCGACCCGGCTGTCGGAGCAGGCGATCACCATCACCCGGGGGGCCTGGCCGGAGGCCAGCGCATCATAGCGCAGCCGCTGTTCGCGCCACGGGCCGGCACGGAACCGCTGATAGCCTTCGACAAGTGCCTGGAACGCGGGCATGCGCGCTACAATAGCTGATGCGCGACAAAGGAATAGAGCGGAATGCCGAGGATGATGTTGAAGGGGAAGGTGATGGCAAGGCTCATGGCAAGCCCCAGCCCGACATCGGCCTCGGGTGCTGCCAGCTGGATGGCTGCGGGCGCAGCGATATAGCTGGCGGACGCGCACAACAGCATGAAGACCGTGGCGGTATCCGCATCCAGGCCAAGCACTGCCGCGGCTGCGAATCCAATCGCGGCATTGAGCAGGGGAATGACGATCGCCAGCACGGCAAGGTTGGGCGTGAGCGCGCGGGCTTCGCGCAGCCGGGTGGCCGCCCGCAGGCCCATTTCCAGGAGGAAGAGGCACAGGACCCCGCGAAACATGCCATCGAAGAAGGGAGAAACCTGGACGAACCCCTGAGGCCCGGTGACCAGCCCGATCCCGAAGCTTCCCACCAGCACCACGACCGGGCCGTTCAGCAGCACTTCGCGCCAGATGCTGTGCTGGCCGATTCCTTCCGGATTGGGCGCGCGCGGCAGGCTGCGCAGATTGCCGCGCGCCAGCAGCAGCCCCGCGAGAATGCCGGGCGTTTCCATGATCGCCATTACGGCCACCATCCAGCCGGCCGGTCCGATCCCCTGTTCCGAGACGACGGCCACGCCTGTCACGAAGGTCACGACCGAGACCGAGCCATAGAAGGCCGAGATCCCGCCCGCATCCACGCGCGGAAGGCGACCTGCGGTGCGCAGCAGCGCGAACGCAAGAAACGGAAGCCCGAACGACAGGAGCCCGCCTGCGATCGCGGTTCTCAGCATGGCCGGGTCGGCGCCGGCAGCGGCGACGCTGACGCCGCCCTTGATGCCGATGGCCGCCATCAGATAGAGGGACAGTCCCTTGCCCACCTGCTCGGGGATGGTGAGGTCCGAGCGCGCATAGCCGGCAAGGGAGCCCAGCACGAAGAACAGGATCGCCGGCGACAGAAGCGTGTCGAGAATGGTCTGCATGAAGCGCGGGCCGCTAGGGCACCTGCGCGCATGGCTCAAG
>JBDNCK010000067.1:0-7993 GCA_046719675.1 Sphingomonadaceae bacterium
CCGATCTGTGGCCGATGGTCCCGATGTTGCAGTGCGGCTTCGTCCGCTCGAACTTCGCCTTTGCCATTGTCTCTTCCTACTCTTCCCTGACTTGCAACCCCAGTAAAACGCGAAGACCTCAGGCCAGCTTGGCCTTCACTTCCTCTGCCACATTGGCGGGGACTTCCTCATAGTGGCTGAACTGCATCGTGTACTGCGCCCGACCCTGGGTCATGGAGCGCAGCTGGTTCACATAGCCGAACATGTTGGCCAGCGGCACCAGCGCCTCGATGACCTGCGCGTTGCCGCGCGTGTCGGTGCCCTGGATCTGGCCGCGCCGCGAATTGAGGTCGCCGATGCAGTCGCCCATGAACTCCTCGGGTGTCACCACCTCGACCTTCATCATCGGCTCGAGCAGCTTGATGCCGGCCTTGTTCGCCGCTTCCCGCATCGCGCCGCGCCCGGTGATCTCGAAGGCCAGCGCCGAGGAGTCGACGTCGTGATAGGCGCCGTCGACCAGCGTTGCCTTGAAGTCGATGATCGGGAAACCGATGAGCGCGCCGGACTCCGCCACTTCGCGAATGCCCTTCTCGACCGACGGAATATATTCCTTGGGAACATTCCCGCCCTTCACTTCGTCGACGAAGATCACGCCCGAGCCGCGCTCGCCCGGCTCCACCACGATCTTGACGCGCCCGAACTGGCCGGAGCCGCCCGACTGCTTCTTGTGGGTGTAGTCGACCTCGGCGCGCTTGGCGAGGCTCTCGCGATAGGCAACCTGCGGTGCGCCGACATTGGCTTCCACCTTGAACTCGCGCTTCATCCGATCGACGAGAATCTCGAGGTGGAGCTCGCCCATCCCCTTGATGATCGTCTGGCCGCTCTCATGATCGGAGGTGACCCGGAACGAGGGATCCTCCTGCGCCAGGCGATTGAGGGCGATCCCCATCTTCTCCTGGTCGGCCTTGGTCTTGGGCTCGACAGCCACCTCGATCACGGGTTCGGGGAACTCCATGCGCTCGAGGATGATCGGCTTGGCGGGAGAACACAGCGTGTCGCCCGTCGTCACTTCCTTCAGCCCGACAAGCGCGACGATATCGCCGGCATGGGCTTCCTTGATGTCCTCGCGGTTGTTGGCGTGCATCAGCAGCATCCGGCCGATCTTCTCGCGCTTGTCCTTGACCGAGTTGAGGACGGTCGAGGCAGCCTCGAGGCGCCCGGAGTAGATGCGCGCGAAGGTCAGCGTGCCGACGAAGGGATCCGACATGATCTTGAAGGCCAGCGCCGCGAACGGCGCATCATCGTCGGCGGGCCGCGTGTCGCGCTCGCCCTTCATGTCGACTCCCTCGACCGGCGGAATGTCGAGCGGGCTCGGCAGATAGTCGACGACGGCATCGAGCAGCGGCTGCACGCCCTTGTTCTTGAACGCCGAGCCGCACAGGACGGGCACGAAGGCGAAGCTGATCGTCCCCTTGCGGATGAGCGCCTTGAGCGTGGCGACATCCGGCTCCTGGCCTTCGAGATAGGCCTCCATGGCCGCATCGTCCTGCTCGACGGCAAGCTCGATGAGCTCCGAGCGCGCAGCGGCTGCTGCGTCCTTCAGATCGTCGGGGATCGGATGATATTCGAACTTGGCGCCCAGCGTTTCGTCGAGCCAGATGATCGCGCGGTTCTCGACGAGGTCGACCAGCCCCTTGAAATCGCCCTCGATGCCGATCGGGAGATAGAGGATGGCGGGCCGGGCGCCGAGACGATCCTTGATCATCTCCACGCAGCGCTCGAAGTTCGCACCCGTGCGGTCCAGCTTGTTGACGAAGCACATCCGCGGAACCTTGTACTTGTCCGCCTGGCGCCAGACCGTCTCGGACTGGGGCTCCACGCCCGCCACGCCGTCAAAGCAGGCAATCGCGCCGTCGAGCACGCGCAACGACCGCTCGACCTCGATGGTGAAGTCGACGTGGCCGGGCGTGTCGATGATGTTGATGCGGTGATCGTTCCAGAAGCAGGTGGTGGCAGCCGACGTGATCGTGATGCCGCGCTCCTGCTCCTGCTCCATCCAGTCCATCGTGGCCGTGCCTTCATGCACTTCCCCGATCTTGTAGGACTTGCCGGTGTAGTAGAGGATCCGCTCGGTCGTCGTCGTCTTGCCGGCGTCGATGTGCGCCATGATGCCGATGTTGCGATACTTCGTGAGCGGATGCGAGCGGGGCATGGGGAGGATCCTCGGCCTTGGGGAAGGTTGCCTGCGTGGGAGGGTTACCAGCGATAGTGCGAGAAGGCGCGGTTCGCTTCCGCCATGCGGTGCGTGTCCTCGCGCTTCTTCACCGCCGATCCGCGGTTGTTGGACGCTTCGATGAGTTCGGCCGAAAGCCGCGACGACATCGTCTTTTCCGACCGGTTGCGCGCGGCAGCAATCAGCCAGCGGATGGCAAGGGCCTGCGCCCGCTCGGGCCGGACTTCCACCGGCACCTGGTAGGTCGCCCCGCCGACGCGCCGCGAGCGGACTTCCACCATCGGCTTCACATTGTTGAGCGCCTCGTGGAAGACGTCGAGCGGCTCGCGCTTGAGCCGCGTCTCGATCGTGTCGAGCGCGGAATAGACGATCGATTCCGCCACGCTCTTCTTGCCCTCGAGCATGACGAGATTCATGAACTTGGTCAGCACCTGGTCCCCGTAGCGCGGGTCCGGCAGGATTTCCCTCTTCTCAGGGCGACGACGACGCGACATGCGTGTTTCCTCAATGCTGCTCCGGCGGCTGCCGGAAAACCCCTACTTCGGCCGCTTGGCCCCATACTTCGACCGCGACTGCTTGCGGTCCTTCACCCCTTGCGTGTCGAGCACGCCGCGCAGCACATGGTAGCGCACGCCCGGCAGGTCCTTCACCCGGCCGCCGCGAATGAGCACCACCGAGTGCTCCTGCAGGTTGTGGCCTTCGCCCGGGATGTAGCCGATGACCTCGAAGCCATTGGTCAGGCGGATCTTGGCGACCTTGCGGAGCGCCGAGTTCGGCTTCTTGGGAGTCGTGGTGTAGACACGCGTGCAAACGCCGCGCTTTTGCGGACAGGCTTCCATCGCGGGCACCTTGTTGCGCGCCTTCTGCGGCTCGCGGCCCTTGCGGATGAGCTGGTTGATCGTCGGCATGCGGGTCCTTCAGTTCTCGTCCAAGGCAAACTAACGCGTCCAAAGCAAATGAGCCCTCCCCGGGAAAAGGGAGAGCCCTCCACGGAAAACCCGTGGTCCACCCCAGGGCCGGGAGATCCACGACAGCAGCCCTTCAGGAAAGCAGCCTTTCGAGAAAAGCGCGCCTGTCACCGGACAACCGGCGGCCGTGCCTGCGACCGACCCGGGAGCGAGGGCGCGCCATAGCGCCCGCCCGGATGCGCGTCAACAGCCAGCGACATGCTCAGCGGTTGTCCGCCACCACCTCGCCGCCCTTGATGACGACTGCCACCCGCTCGAGCGCCGTCACATCGGCGAGCGGATCGCCGGGGACGGCCACCATGTCCCCGAAACGGCCCGGCGCAATCTGGCCGAGATCGCCGGCCCTGTTGAGGGCGGCTGCCGCATTGACGGTTGCCGTGCGGATGGCCTCAAGCGGGGTCATCCCGTAGCGCACCATGACGGCGAACTGGCGGGGCGCCTGGTCGTGGGGCATGACACCGGCGTCGCTGCCGAACACCATCTTCACGCCGGCCCGGTGGCTTTTCCGGAAATTCTCGCGCTGGGCGTCGGCGACTTCCCGGTCCTTGCGCAGATTGTCTTCGAGCACGCCATATCTGCGGCCCTCGGACTGGGTGAACTCGGTGTTGTAGATATCCATCGACAACCAGGTGCCATTGGCCTTCGCCAGCCGGATCCCCTCGTCGTCGATCAGGCTTGCATGCTCGATGGTGGTGATCCCGGCGCGGATGGCAGCCTTGATCCCTTCCGTGCCATGGGCGTGCGCAGCCGTCGTCAGCCCCCACATCCGCGCTTCGTCGACGATGGCCCGCAATTCCTCCTCGCGCTGCTGCTGCTGGCCAACTTCGGTGTTGCGGCTGAAGACGCCGCCGGTCGCACAGGTCTTGATGACTTCGGCACCGAACTTGCGGGCCTCGCGCACCTTGGCCCTGAGCGCCTCGGGACCATCGGCCACGCCCGCTGCCTTCTGGGCGAGGCTGGGGGGAAGCCAGTTCGAATCGCAATGGCCGCCCGTGGCCCCCAGCGAGGAGGTCGCCGGCACGATCCGGGGCCCGGGAATGCGGCCGTCGTCGATCGCCTGCTTGAGCGCCACATCGTCATAGCGGCCGGAGCCGACATTGCGCACCGTGGTGAAGCCGACCCGCAGCATCGCAGCCGCGCTTTCCGCTCCCACCAGGGTCCAGTAGCCGTCCGTCTTGAGGAAGCGGTCCGCCCGGCCGATCCTGGGATCGCTCGTCAGGTGGGTGTGCATGTCGATGAGGCCGGGGAGCAGGGTGAGGCCCGGCAGCTCCACCCGCTGCGCATCGGCTGGCGCACCCGTGCCATCGAGCGAGACGATCCGCCCGTCCTGCACCACCACCTGCGGACTGGCGATGACCCGCCCGGAGACGACATCGACCATGCGGTCGGCGGTGATGACGACGGTCGCGGCCCCGGCCGGCAGGACCGGCACTGCACACAGGGCGGCAACCAGAAGGGCAGGCAGAAGACGACGCATCGCAGTTTATCCCTTTGCGCGGGAGCAGGTTCCCCATATCCCCACCTGCAATGTGGCAGGCGGGTTCCCGCAGCCTAGGCGCGCTGCAGCCAGGAGCAAGAGCCTACTGACTGCGGCCGCGCGCCTGCACCGCCTGGCGCCGCGCTGCAACCGTCGCGGGCGTGACCGCGGCATTGGCAGCCGACGAACGCGCGGTCTCAAGCGCCAGCCCCTCGCCGAAGCTGCGCGCAAAGCCATCGTCCACCAGCTGCTTGTAGGCGGCCAGGAAGGCGGGATCGATCGAGGCCATGTCGGCGGCGAGCCTGCGCGCGGTGGGCAGGAGCTCGGACGGGCTGACCACCCGGTTGACCAGCCCCCAGCGCTCGGCCGTTTCCGCGTCGAGGAAATTGCCGGTGAAATGCAGCTCCTTGGCGCGCGCGATTCCGACAAGACGCGCAAGTTTCTGCGACAGGCCCCATCCCGGCATGATGCCCACCCGCGCATGGGTGTCGGCAAAGCGGGCATTGCTGCTGGCAATCAGGACATCGCAGGCAAGCGCCAGCTCGAACCCGCCGGTGATCGCCACGCCATTGATTGCCCCGATGACGGGCTTGCGGCACTGCTCCACCGCCTTGACGGGGTTGGCATCGGGAGAGGTCTCCACCGTGTCGCCCATGGCGCCCGCGTCAGAGCCCAGTTCCTTGAGATCCAGCCCGGCGGTGAACGCCCGCTCGCCAGCGCCCGTCAGGACCACCGCGCGCACTCCATCGTCGGCGTCGAGCGCGCGCATGGCCGCTGCCAGCTCCGACCGCAGCGCCCGCGAAAGCGCGTTCATCGCCTCCGGGCGATTGAGCGTGACGAGCGCCACCGCCCCGGAAATCTCCACTTCCACAAGCGCCATGTCCGGTCTCCCCTCCAAAGGCCAACGCCGCCACGCCGCGGGCTGACAGCCAATGGCCCCCATGCCCACCGTCGGCGGCAGCGTCCAGCCGGCGGTGGCAAGTGGCAAGGCCGAAGCCATGCAGGCGGTTGCTGACGCGCGAAGACCCGATCCTGTCGGCCATGGCCCTAGAGGCCGCCGCGCGCCACCGCCAGCAGCAGCATCAGGCCGCCTGCCGCCACGCTGGCGACAAGCGGGCTGGCCGCGCGCCAGCCAGCCCCATGCGGCGCGAACACCAGGCACAGGCCCGCCTTCCACAGCGTGTTCGCGAACACCGGTAACGCCAGCACCAGGCCCGCGGCCCATGGCGAGAGCGTGCCCGGCGGCAGCGTGGAGAGCGTGATGATCGCTGCATCGACATCGGCAAGCCCGGTCAGAGTCAGCAGGACGCCGACGCCTGCGCCGCCGAAGCGGGCGATGGCATAGCGGGATCCGACGGCAAGGACGGCGAGCAAGGCCACGAGCAGCAGGGCCGGGCGCACGTCCAGCGGGTTGCCGAGCTTCACATCGTCGGCGCTCGTCGCCGGGCGGTTGGCCTTCAGGAGACGAAGGGCCCACGCCCCCTGCACGACAATGGCCGGCAGCAGCATGAGCGCAAGCGAGGCAAGCGCTGCCGGAGCAAGGATTCCCGTCAGTACCAGGACCCGCACGAACATCACGAGCGAGGCAAGCGAGATGCCGGCGACAAGCACGCCCTGCGGCGCCCCGGGGGCTGCCATGCGGCGCGCGAAATCGGCGGTGACGGCCGTCGAGGAGACGAGCGCGCCGGCCGCAGCGGTTGCCATCAGCCCCCGGCCGGGCCCCATCCGCCGGGTGAGCGCATAGCCGAGAAAGCTGATTCCCGAGACGAGCACGACGACGAACCACAGGGTCCGCGGGTTCCAGGCGTCGAGCGGGCCCATGGCGCGATCGGGCACCAGCGGCAGGATGACGAGCGCGAGGATTGCGAAGCGGCCGACGGCTTCCATTTCGGCCTCGCTCATGCCGCGAAGCGCGCCATGGAGCCGGTGGCGCATGGCAAGGATGAGGGTCATCACGGCAGCCACGGCAAGGGCGGTTGTGCCGTGGCCGGAGGCGGCAAACCAGCCAAGCCCGAGCGTGACGAGGCCGGCCAGCGCGCCGGTTGCCGAGCGGCTGTGCGGCTCTTCGCTGGCCCGCATGTAGCCAAGGAGGATGAGCGCTGCCCCGGAAGCAAGAAAGACAAGCCCGACGGGTTGCGGCACCAGCGCGGCAAGCCCGCCGGCAAGCCCGAGCAGGCCGAAGGTGCGAAAGCCTGCCACCCGCGTGCCGGCTTCGGCGGCCCTTGCGCTCCACCCCCGCTCAAGCCCGACGAGAAGGCCCACGGCAAGCGCCAGCATCATCGGCTGCAGCCCGGCAAGCGCGTTCACGCGAGCCATGCTAGCAGGGATGACGGGTTTGTGACAGTCTTGCCGGATCAGCCCAGCATGGGGATGCCGCACAGCGCAAGCCAGGAATCGATGGCATCATAGGCGTGAGGAGGCCGAGTGGGATCGGCTGGATCGCCGCGCGGCACGAAGATGATCATCCCCTGCCGCGCGCGGGTGAGCAGGACACGATAGCTGTTGACGACAAAGGCCCGCTGCCCGGGGTCGGAGACCTGTTCCCACGCCGTGCCGCGAAACCGCCTTATGTCCCACCCGGTCGCGCTCCGGCGCAGGTTCAGGTCCCAGGCGACACAGGTCCAGTCGAGCTCGAGCCCCTGCACTTCGAATTCGGTGGCAGCCTCCTCGAGCATGCTGGAGGCGCGGATGTCGTCGTGCGGGTTCAGGAACCAGCTCGCCACGTCCACCCGCGCACGCACATTGAGGCCCTCGGGCTTCAGGCGCAGCGCATTGGACGAGGCAAGCAGGCCCGATCGCTCGGTCCCGCGGCGGCGCCCCCGCAGCCAGGCGCGCGCGGCGGCAAGGTCGCGCGTGCGCACGACGGGAAAGCGATCAGGCTCCGGCAGCAATGCCCTAGCGGCGGCTGGATCCCCGCCAAGGAGCGCCGCAACGAAAGCCGACACACGCTCCGATCGGAAGGAGCGGACGGATGTCTTCAGGTGGAGCGCCGGCTCGAAGCCTCCGGCGCGCCGTTCGAGCAGGTATCGCAGGTCCTGCGGCAGGTCCGATTCCAGCAGGTGCGGCGAGGCATGTGCCTGCCAGTCGGCCAGGGGCCCGCCGGCAAGGGCTGCGATCCATTCCGCTATTCCCGCCTCGCCGCGGTTGATCTCCTGGCCTTCGCCGACCAGGCAGGCGACGACAGCCCAGTCCGGGTGGCGGTCCATGACGGAAAGCAGGAAGGCCGGCTCCGACTGGTCGAAGTCGGCAAGGCCGCGCTTCTCGCGCATGAAGCGGGCGGTCTGCTCGCGGTTCCACGCCCGCTGCGCTTCGTCGAACACCACCACATGCTCGGAC
>JBDNCK010000007.1:0-16466 GCA_046719675.1 Sphingomonadaceae bacterium
CCGATCTGATCGGGTCCGCTTCGCGCGCCTGCTGCCATGACGGGCAAGGCAAGGCTGCGGGTGACGGCTGCCGGATCGCTGGTGTCCTGGCAGGATCGCGGCCGCTTCGGCCATGCGCGCTTTGGCGTCAGCCCGTCGGGCCCGGTCGATCGGCAGGCGCTCTCCGGGGCGCTTGCCGCGGCGCAGCTGGCAGAAGACGCGCCCGCCATCGAAATCGCCGGTGGCGGCCTCAGCCTGCTGGGCGAGGGTTCGGCGCTTGGCTTTGCGCTCGCCGGGCCGCTTGCGGCCCTTCTGGATGGGGTTCGCCTCGATCCCTGGTGCACCGGCACGATCCTTCCCGGAAGCCGGCTCGACCTGCGCCTGGAGGGCGGCAACTGGGGCTATCTTGCCCTCGCAGGCAATCCCTGCGTGCAGCGATGGCTGGGAAGCGCCTCCACCCATGCCGCCTCCGGCCTCGGCGGCGGACGGCTGCAGAGCGGGGATGTGATCCCCGTGACGAACTGCCGGGCGCTTGATCCGGGCCCGTTGCCGCTGCCGCCGGAGGCGGCGCCGATTGCCACCGTCCGCGTCGTGCCCGGCCCGCAGGAGCGGCACTTTCCGCCCGATGCCCTCGCGCAGCTGACCAATGCCACATGGCGCCCGACGGCCGCGTTCGACCGCATGGGGCTGCGGCTCTCCGGGCCGGCCATCCCGCCGCTCTCGCGCAGCATGCCGAGCGAGCCGATCGTGCGCGGCGCCCTGCAGGTGGATGGCGCCGGCGACCTGACCCTGCTGCTGGCAGACCATCAGACGACGGGCGGCTATCCGCGGCTGGCAACGGTCATCGGGCAGGATGCCGACCGGCTGGCCCAGCTGCCGCCGGGCACGCCCTTCCATTTCGAGGCCGTCTCTCCCGAGGCAGCGCTTGCCCTTGCAAGGGCCCATGCCGCCGGGCGCGCCCGGTGGCTCGAGGCGCTGCGCTGCCGCCAGCCGCTGGCCGAGCGGCTGCTGGCGACCAATCTCGTCACTGCCTGAGCCCGCAAGGCTGGCCGGGCCGGAATCCGTGAGCTTCGCTTCCCCTCAAGCTCCGGCGCTGGCGCCGGGGGCGGGCGGCGGAAGCGGTGGGATTCGAACCCACGATACGGTTGCCCGTATGCCAGTTTTCAAGACTGGAGCCTTCAACCACTCGGCCACGCTTCCTCCGGCCATCCGCCAGCCCCTTGCACGCATTCCCCATGGCTTCAGCAGCTTCCACGGCCGCTGGCGCGCGCCATCGGGCACCGGACGCGCTGCCTCTAGCCGGGCCGCAATGGTGCCGAAAGGGGATTCCCGCGCGACTCCCGCTGTGGCAGGAGGCCTGCGATGCGCCATCTGCTGCTTGCCGTGCTGCTGTGGGCCGCCCCGGCGGCTGCCGGAAACGCCGACTTTGCCGCGTGGCTCGAACGCTACAAGGCAGCTGCGGCCGAGCGCGGCGTCCGGCCGGAGTGGCTGGCGCAGGCGCTTGTCGATCTCGCTCCCAGCGAGCGGGTTGTCGCGCTCGATCGCAACCAGCCGGGCGACAGTGGCGTGCGCGCCGTCTTTTCCGCCTATCTCGCCCGGCAGCTGACGGTCGACCGCATCGCCGAAGGCCGCCGGATGAAGGACCGCTGGGCGACCGCCTCGGCCCGCGCCGAGGCAGACCATGGCGTGCCGCGCGAGATCCTGCTCGGCATCTGGGGCATGGAGACGAACTACGGCCGCCACACCGGCAATTTCGACGTGCTGCAGGCGCTGGCCACGCTCGCCTGGGACGGGCGGCGGGAAGCGCTGTTCACGCGGGAACTGGATGCCGCCGTCCAGATGCTGGGGGAGGGCAGGGCAACGCGGGCCCAGATGCGCGGCTCCTGGGCCGGGGCCATGGGGCTGCCGCAGTTCCTGCCCTCCTCCTATCTTGCCCATGCCGTGGATGGCGACGGCGATGGCCGCGCCGACATCTGGAACTCCGTTCCCGATACGCTCGCCTCCATCGGCAACTATCTGAAGAACAATGGCTGGCAGGCCGGCCTCGGCTGGGGGTTCGCCACCCGCGTGCCCGCCGGTTTCGATCCGGCAAGCGTTGCGCTCACCGAACAGCCGACAAGCTGCATCCGGCCCATGCAGGCCCACAGCCGCTTCCTGACGGCCAGCGCGTGGCGGGCGATGGGATTCCAGCCGCTCAATGCCGCATGGCCGGCCGACGAGGTGGAGATGAGCTTCGTCCAGCCCGACGGACCGGGCACGTCGGCCTATCTCACCACGCGCAACTATCGCGCGCTGATGGCCTACAACTGCTCCAACTTCTATGCGCTCTCGGTGGCGCTCCTGGCTGATGCGCTGCGCTGATTTCGCAGCCCTTGCCCTCGTCGCGCTGCTGGCTGCCTGCGCCCGGCCTGCGCCGGGGCCGGTTGCCACGCCGCCCGCAGCGCCGGCGCAGGCAACCGCGCCTGCCGGCGTGAAGCTCGGCCGGCCCTATCAGGTCTTCGGGCGCACCTATGTCCCGGCGGACGACCGCTCCTATGACGAGGTGGGCATCGCCAGCTGGTATGGCCCCGGCTTTCATGGCGCCCCGACGGCCACCGGCGAACGCTATGACCAGGATGAGCTGACGGCGGCCCACAAGACGCTGCCGATGCCGAGCTGGGTGGAAGTCCACAATCTCGACAATGGGCGGCGGCTGGTGGTGCGGGTGAACGACCGCGGCCCGTTCGTGGACGGGCGGATCATCGATCTGTCGCGCCGCTCGGCCCAGCTGCTCGGAGTCGACGGGCCGGGGCTTGCCAGGGTGCGCGTGCGCCGCGTCTATCCGGAAGGCGACTGGGCGCGGGTCACGCCGCCGCTTGCCCCCGGCGCTGCGCCGGTGCGGCAGGCGCGTGCGGAGCCGCCGCGGCAGGCCGTGACCGAACCGGCTCGACCGGCGAGCCCGATGTTCGTGCAGGTCGCCGCCCTGTCCGATGCCGGCCGCGCGCAGTTCCTGGCAAGCGATCTGGGCGACATCGCCCCCGGGCTGACCCAGCCGGCCCCCAATGGCCTGTGGCGGGTGCGCCTCGGCCCGTTCGCGACCGAAGCGGAGGCCCTGCGCGCGCTGGAAGGAGCACGTTCGCGGGGTTTTGCGGACGCGCGGATCGTCCGCAGCTGATGTTCATCGCGCTCGAAGGCGGGGAGGGCGCCGGCAAGTCCACCCAGGCGAGGCTGCTCAAGGACCGGCTCGAGGCAGAAGGCCGCGCCGTGCTGCTCACCCGCGAGCCGGGCGGCACGCCAGGCGCAGAGGCCATCCGCGCCCTGTTCGTCTCCGGCGCGCCCGACCGCTGGACGGCCGAGACCGACACGCTGCTGATTGCCGCTGCCCGCGCGGACCATGTCGCGCGGGCGATCCGCCCGGCCCTTGCCGGCGGGCAGGTGGTGCTGTGCGACCGCTACATCCACTCGACCCTTGCCTACCAGGGCCATGGCAAGGGGCTGGACGAGAGCGCCATCCGCGCCATTCACGGCTTTGCCACCGGCGATCTGTGGCCCGATCTGGTGCTGTGGATCGACCTGCCGCCGGAAGAAGGCCTGCGCCGGGCGGGCGCGCGCGATGGCCAGCCGGATCGCTTCGAGGCCCATGAGGCAGCCTTCCACGCCCGCGTGCGCGCCGGGTTTGCAGCATTGGCCGCCGAGGATCCCCGGATCGTCCGCATCGATGGAACGCCCGGGCCAGAGGCCGTTGCCGAGGCTGTGTGGGCGGCCGTCCGGCCGCGTCTCAGAACCGCTCCCTGAGCCCGGCGTCGGTTCCGAACCACTTGTCCCAGAAGCGGAAATAAAGCCCGTAGTTGGTCGTGTAGCGGCTGTGGTGGAGATCATGGTGGGAAGCCGTGATCACATGCCGCCCGAACCAGCCATCCACGAGGCGGCGCGGGAAGATCTCGAACCCCATGTGATTGGTGACGGCCATGAAGGTGGCAATGAGCAGCACGGCAACAAGCGCACCGACATGGATCGGCACGACAAACACCATCGCCGGGTAGAGCCACGCCGCTGACAGCGCTTCCCAGGGGTGGAAGGACATGGAGGCAAAGGCGGTGGGCGGCCGGCTTTCGTGGTGGACGGCATGCGCGGCGCGAAACAGCGCCGGCCAGTGGTGCATCGCCCGGTGCGTCCAGTAGAACCAGGCATCATGCGCCAGCAGATAGACAAGGACGGAAAGCGGCAACCACCACAGCGGCCATTCCCCGACATCGGTGTAGACCTGCGTTCCGCCGCTTTCGAAGGCCGCAAAGGCAATGGCGGCCGGCACGGCATAGAGGCCGGCCGAAAGCAGCGACCAGCCGATCTCGCGCCGGATCTGCCGGGCGAGGCGCTGGCGCCGGCCGGGATCGGCCGGGCGATAGACGTCCGGCCGTCGCCGCGCGGCCAGCCATGCGAAGAAGCCGGAGACGGCAAGATAGCGCAATGCGATGATGAGGGCGAGCTGCCCGGCCAGAAGCGCAAGAAGAAGCCCTTGGGACGCCATGGCCTGCACCTAGCCAGCTTGGAAGCCACGGGCTAGAGGGCGCCATGGACTGCGACATCCTCCTCGTGGGCGGCGGCCTTTCGGCCGGCCTCATCGCGCTTGCCCTGGCACGGCACCGGCCGGAGGTGCGCGTGGGCGTGGTGGAGGCGCAAGGGGCATTCGGGGGCAACCACACCTGGTCCAGCTTCGAGACCGATCTGTCGCGCGAGGGGGCGGAGATTGCCCGCCCGCTCATCGCCCACCGCTGGGCCGAGAACAGCATCCGCTTTCCCGCCTATCGGCGGCATTTTGCAGCCGGCTACCAGTCGGCCACCTCCGAGCGGCTGCACGCCGCGCTGATGGCCACGATCCCGGAGGAACGCCGCTTCCTCGGCGTGCCGGTGGCAGCGGTTGCGCCCGACCGGGTGACGCTTGCCGACCAGCGGGTGATCACGGCGCATGCCATTCTCGATGCGCGCGGCCAGCGCGCCTCGCCCCACCTCGAGCTGGGGTTCCAGAAGTTCGTCGGCCGCGAAGTCGAGCTGGAATCGCCGCATGGGCTCCTCGGCCCCGTCATCATGGACGCAACGGTCGACCAGCATGACGGCTACCGGTTCGTCTATGTCCTGCCCTTCACCGAGACGACGGCCCTCATCGAGGACACCTATTATGCCGACGGGCCGATGCTGGACCGCGAGGCCATCACGGCGCGGATCGACGCCTATGCCGCGGCCCAGGGCTGGCGCATCGCCCGCATCATCCGCGAGGAGGATGGTGTGCTGCCCATCGCCATCGACGGCGACATCCGCGCGCACCTGGCGCTCTATCCGCAAGGGGTGGCCCCGGTCGGCATGGCGGCTGCCCTCTTCCATCCCGTGACCGGCTATTCCTTCCCCGATGCCGTGCGACTGGCGCTACACCTCGCACAGCTTCCCGATCTGTCCGGACCAGCCATCGACCAGGCGGTGCGCCTCTATGCCACGCAGCGCTGGGAAGAGCGCGGATTCTATCGCATGCTCAACAAGATGCTGTTCAAGGTGGCGGAGCCGGGCAAGCGCTGGCAGGTGCTGCAGCGCTTCTATGGGCTGGACGCGAAACTGGTTGCGCGCTTCTACGCCAGCCATTCGACCGTGCTCGACAAGGTGCGGATCCTGACGGGAAAACCGCCAGTCCCCTTTTTCCGGGCGGTCTCCGTGGTGATGAGAGGCTAGCAATGGCGCACAGCGCAGCAGTGATCGGAAGCGGGTTCGGCGGGCTGGCACTGGCCGTCCGCCTGCAGTCGGCCGGAATCGAGACGACCCTCATCGAAGCCCGCGAGAAGCCGGGCGGCCGCGCCTATGTGTGGGAAGACGAAGGCTTTGTCTTCGATGCCGGCCCGACCGTCGTCACCGATCCGGCAAGCCTCGAGGAGCTCTTCGCGCTGACGGGGCGAAGGATCTCCGACTATGTCGATCTCATGCCCGTCACGCCCTTCTATCGGCTGATCTGGGAAGACGGCTACACCTTCGACTATTCCAACGACGATGAGGCGCTGTTCCGGCAGATTTCCGCCAAGAACCCCGCCGATGCCGAGGGCTACCGGAAGTTCCTGCAATTCTCGGACAATGTCCACCGCGAAGGCTATCTGAAGCTCGGCACGGAAAGCTTCTGCGACTTCCGCACCATGCTGCAGGCAGCACCCTCGCTGCTGCGCTACGAGGCGTTCCGCTCCGTCCACGCCATCGTGTCACGCTACATCAAGGATCCGCAGCTGCGCGAGGCCTTCAGCTTCCATACCCTGCTGGTGGGCGGCAACCCGTTCAAGACAAGCTCGGTCTATGCCCTCATCCACAAGCTGGAGAAGGAAGGCGGCGTCTGGTTCCCGCGCGGCGGCACCCATGCCCTGGTGCGCGGCCTCGTGCGCCTGTTCGAGGATCTCGGCGGCAAGATCCGGCTTGGAACTCCCGTCGCCCGGATCGAGGCGCTCGCGAGCCACGTGACCGGCGTGACGCTGGCCGACGGCACGGTGCTCAAGGTCGATGCCGTCGCCTCCAACGGCGATGTCGTCCACACCTACAGGGACCTGCTCGGCCATCATCCGCGCGGCGCGAAGATGAGCCGCGCCATGCAGCGCAAGTCCTTCTCGCCATCCCTGTTTGTTCTCTATTTCGGCTGCAGGCGCACCTATCCCGACATTGCCCACCACTCGATCATCTTCGGTCCACGCTACCGGGAGCTGCTCGACGACATCTACAAGACGGGTGTGCTGGCAGACGATTTCTCGCTCTACCTGCACCATCCGACCGCCTCCGATCCGGCGATGGCGCCCGAAGGCTGCTCGACCTTCTATGTGCTGTCCCCGGTGCCGCATCTCGGCAAGTTCGCCGGCGACTGGGACAGGATCGGCCCCCTCTATGCCGAGCGCATCCTCGACTATCTCGAGCGCCGCGGGATCGTGCCGGACCTCCGGGCCAATCTCGTGACCAGGCGGATGTTCACGCCCGCCAATTTCCGGACCGAGCTGAATGCGCACCTGGGATCCGCCTTCAGCCTCGAGCCGGTCCTGTGGCAGTCCGCCTATTTTCGCACCCACAATCGCGACGACGCGCTCAGGAACCTCTATTTCGTCGGCGCCGGCACCCACCCGGGCGCTGGCATCCCGGGGGTGGTGGGATCCGCCAAGGCAACTGCCAAGCTGATGCTTGCCGACATGGGTGCCTCCTATCCGGACAGGCGGGACTGGCCCTCTAACGCCGGGCCGATGCTTGCTGCGGCGCAGTGATGGCCGACCCCGTCCTCCAGGCGGCGAACGAGGCGATCCGGCAGGGCTCGAAGAGCTTTGCGCTGGCCTCGCGCCTGTTCGACGGGGGAACCCGCAAGCGGGCAACCCTGCTCTATGCCTGGTGCCGGCACTGCGATGATGTCATCGACGGGCAGTATCTCGGGGAAGGCGCGCGGGACTGGGACGGCACGCCGGCCGAGCGGCTGCAGCGCCTGCGGGAGCTGACGGACCGCGCACTTGCCGGCGAACCCACTGGCGAGCCGGCCTTCGAGGCGCTGGCCCGGGTTGCGCATGACGTGGCCATGCCAAGGCGCTACCCCCATGACCTGCTCGAGGGGTTCCGCATGGACGTGGAGTGGGAACCTGTCGCCGACGAAGGGCATCTGCTGCGCTACTGCTATCATGTGGCCGGCTGCGTGGGCGTGATGATGGCCCTCGTGATGGGTGTGCCGGCGGGCGATCATGCCGTGCTTGCCCGCGCGTCGGACCTGGGGCTTTCCTTCCAGCTCAACAATATCGCGCGCGATGTTGCCGAGGATGCAGCGCGCGGCCGCTGCTACCTGCCGGAAAGCTGGCTGGCAGCCGAGGGGCTGACGGCTGCGACCTGCGCGGAACCGGCCCATGCAGCCGCCCTGCACCGTGTTGTCTCGCGCCTCGTTGATCTCGCCGAGCGCTACGAGGCAAGCGCTGCCCATGGCGTGCCGGCCCTGCGCAACCGCCAGGCCTGGGCGGTGCTGTCTGCAGCGCACATCTATGGCGACATCGGCCGCAAGGTGCGCGGGGCCGGGCCCGACGCGCTTGCCTCGCGTGCCTACACGCGCCGCCGCGAGAAGCTCTATGCCGTGGCAACGGCCCTTCCCGAAGCGCTGTGGAAGCGCAACATGGGGGTGTCGACCCCGCCGGATCGCGCCGGGCTCTGGACTCCGGATTTCGCCTGAGGCCGGCTGAGGTCAGGCAGCGCCGGTCAGGTTGCGGCCGACGGGACTGGCGCGCACCACCGCCTTGCCCGCCCGGCGGTTCGCCTCGATCTGGCGCTTCAGCTCCTCGATCGGCGGCGCCCAGAGGAAGCCGAAGCTGACGGTGCCTTCCTTCGATTCGACCACATGATGCAGGCGGTGCGCCTGCACGATCCGCTTCATGTAGGCTGAGCGCGGCACATAGCCCGTCTCGATCCGGCGGTGGACGATGATGTCGTGGAATCCGAAATAGATGGCACCATAGCCGGCGATCCCGATCCCGATCCAGGTGAAGAGGTCGCCCCAGCCAAGCAGCGAGCCGCCGAAGATGAGGGCGATGGAAGGCACCGCGCCCATCACCCCGAACCAGTCATTCTTCTCGAAGCGTCCGGTGCGGGGCGAATGGTGGCTCTTGTGGAGCGACCACAGGAAGCCGTGCATCACATATTTGTGAGAGAGGATGGCGACCACTTCCATCGCCAGCACCACGACGAACGCCACCAGCAGCCCGGCCCAGACGGGCATGTCCCCATGAAAGACCTGATGCTCCATGACGCTTCCTTAGGGCCTTTTGGATATGGTCAGAAGCTCCATTTCGCCGCACGCCTGCCATGCAGGTCCGGGAATGGTGCTGCCGGCGAGGATTGAACTCGCGACCTCAGCCTTACCAAGGATGCGCTCTACCACTGAGCTACGGCAGCATGCCCGTCATTCACGGCCGCGGCGCCCTTGGCCGAAGGCTCCGCCCCGTGTCAAGCAAGCGGCGCGCGCACCCTCTGGCCCGGGCGCGCGTCCTTGCCGGCCGCCGGAAGCTCGAGCGTTGCCATGAGCCCGCCCAGATCCTCGCTGGCCGAAAGCCGGATGCTGCCGCCGTAGATCCCCGCCACGTCGCGCACGATCGCAAGGCCAAGGCCGGTGCCCGGCTGCTCGGTATCCAGCCGGGCCCCGCGCTCGAAAAGGCCACGCACCAGCCCCTCCGGCACGCCGGGGCCGTCATCCTCGACCATGATGCGCACCTGCCCGCCTTCCTGCGCGACCGTGACGAATACCCGGCCGCCGCCATATTTGGCGGCATTGTCGATGAGATTGCCCGCCATTTCCTCAAGGTCCTGCCGCTCGCCGCGGAAGGTCGCATCATGGTCGCCGGCGAGGTCGATGACGACACCGCGCTCGGCATAGATGCGGGTGATCGCGCGCTGCAGCCGCTCGAGCGTCGGCCAGACATCGGCGCGGGCGGCCGAGGCCGTGCGCCTTGCCGAGGCGCGGGCGCGCGCGAGGTGATGGTCGATGTGACGGCGCATCGAGGTGAGTTCCCGGCGGACGGTGCTGGCAAGCTCCGGGCTTTCGGCCTCGGCCTCGTTCATCAGCACGCTGATGGGGGTTTTCAGCGCATGGGCGAGATTGCCGGCGTGCATGCGCGCGGCCTCCGTCATCGCCTCATTGTGATCGAGAAGCGCGTTCAGCTCCTGCACCAGCGGCGCGATTTCCGGCGGCACGTCGGCTTCGGGCGCGCGCACCGCGCGGCCGGCGCGGATGTCGGCAATGGTGGCCGACATGCGGCGCAGCGGCTGCAGCCCGAAGGCGGCCTGCAGCCAGGCAAGCGCGACGAGGCCAAGCGCAAGCGCCCCGAACGCCAGCCACAGCGTGCGCCGGATCGCGGCGATCTCCTGGTCGAGCACGCGCGTCGAGGCGGCAACGGCAAAGCGGAACACCGTGTCCGAGCCCGGGATGCGCAGGTCCCGCTCGACAAGCCGCAGCGGCTCCCCATCGAACTCCTCGTAGCGGCTGGTGCACAGTTCCGGGCAGGGCTTGTCGAGATCGAGGAGAAGCGTGCGATCCCACAGCGAGCGGGAGCGGAAGTCGCCATGGCCCTTCGCGCTTACCTGCCAGTAGCGTCCCGAATAGGGCTCGTTGAAGCTGGGTTCGGCGGGCGGCCGGTTGAAATAGACATCGTCGTTGGGATCGATCTCGGTCGCAGCGATCATCACCGGCAGCACTTCGGCCAGCTGGTTGTCGAAGTTTCGGATGATCGTCGTTGTCACCACCCGGTCGAGCGCGATGCCGCCCACGACCGTCAGCGCGGCAATCCAGGCAAGCGAGAGCGCAAGGATCCGCCGGCTGATCGAGCGCGGCGCGCGCTCTTTGCCGGTCTCAGCCTTCGAGGCTGTAGCCGAGTCCCCGGATGGTGGTGATGAGATCTGCCCCAAGCTTCTTCCGGATCCGTGTGATGAACACCTCGATCGTGTTCGAGTCCCGATCAAAGTCCTGATCATAGATATGCTCAATGAGCTCGGTGCGCGAGACCACCTTGCCCTTGTGATGCATCAGATAGGACAGAAGCTTGTATTCCTGCGCCGTGAGCTTCACCGGCTCTCCGTCCCTGGTGACGCGGCCCGAGCGGGTGTCGAGCGTGACTCCGCGGGCCGAAAGCTCCGAGGAGGCATTGCCGCTTGCCCGCCGGATGAGGGCGCGCAGGCGGGCCACCAGCTCTTCCGTCTCGAAGGGCTTGGCGAGATAGTCATCGGCCCCGGCATCGAGGCCCGTCACCTTGTCGGACCAGCTGTCGCGCGCCGTCAGTACGAGCACCGGCATCTTCCGCCCGCCCTCGCGCCAGCGCCGCAGCACTTCCAGGCCGTCGATCTCGGGCAGGCCAAGATCGAGCACCACCGCGTCATAATTCTCCGTCTCGCCCAGGAACAGGCCTTCTTCCCCGTCGGGTGCCGTGTCGACGGCATAGCCCGAGCCTTCCAGGCTCTTGCGCAGCTGGCGGGACAGGTTGGGTTCGTCCTCCACCACGAGGATCCGCATCTTCTCGTCTCCCTAGTCGCGCACGCGCAGGACGTTGCCGGTGCGCCCGTCCATGTCCACCCAGATCACCCGCCCGCCGGGCTGCACCAGCTTGATGCGGTAGTCGGTCCCAAGCGGCTCCATCCCGACATAGCGGCCGCTGCCGGCGCGCTCTGCCGCGCGGATCATGGAAGAAAGCCCGGGAATCTCGCCGCGCTGGCCAAGGATCACATCATGATCGCCCGCCTCGCGCATCCGGCCGGGCGAAGCAGGCGCCGCCTGCGCCCAGCGTTCGGCCATGAGCGCCGGCGCCGAAGGCGTGACTGGCGCCTCGACCGCAAGGGCGAGCGCAAGGATGGCAACTGGACATATCATGTCGGCAGAATTGGCTATGGCCAATGCACTGAATGGCCTCTGAATACTGCTTCCAGCCGTCGGGGCGCTGTGGCAGGGCCGCGCCCATGGCCTCCCGACCACCCCTTGTCGCGCTCGAGGACATTCGCCTCCGTCAGGGAGAGGGCCTGCTGTTCGATGGCCTGTCGCTGTTCGTGGGGCCCGAGGACCGGCTTGCGCTCATCGGCCGCAATGGCGCCGGCAAGACCACTCTCCTGAAGCTGATCGACGGCACGCTTGAGCCCGATTCCGGGCGCCGCACGATGCAGCCATCGGCACGAATCGTGACCCTGCCGCAGGATCCGGCGATCACCGGCCATGCAACGCTGGGCGACTTCGCCCGCGCCGGCCCCGATGCGCCGGCGGCCCATGAAGTTGCCGCCATTGCAGACCAGCTTGGCGTGGACCTGTCGCTTCCCGCCGCCACTGCCTCCGGAGGCGAGCGCCGGCGGGCCGCGATTGCCGCTGCCCTCGCCTCGGAGCCCGACCTGCTGCTCCTCGACGAGCCGACCAACCATCTCGATATCGCAGGCATCGACTGGCTCGAGAATTGGCTCGCGCGCTATGTGGGCGCCTTCGTGGTCATCAGCCACGACCGCGCCTTTCTCACGCGGTTGACGAGCGCCTGCCTGTGGCTCGACCGGGGCCAGCTTCGGCGCAGGCAGGTCGGCTTCGGCGGGTTCGAGGCCTGGGCGGAAGCCGTGCGCGAGGAGGAGGCGCGCGCTGCCGAGAAGCTCGATTCGAAGCTGGCGGCGGAACTTCACTGGCTGGCCCGCGGCGTGACGGCACGGCGGCGCCGCAACCAGGGGCGGCTGGAGCGGCTGGAGCTGTTGCGCGCGGAGCGCCGCGCCATGCTCGGCCATACCGGCACGGCAAGGCTGAAGCTTGCCACCGACGACCAGAAGTCGCGGATGGTGATCGAAGCCGAAGGGGTGACGAAGTCGCTAGGCGGGCGCCTCATCATGCGTGACTTCACGCTGCGCATCCTGCGCGGCGACCGGATCGGCATCGTCGGCCCCAATGGTGCGGGCAAGACGACGCTGCTCCGGCTGCTCACCGGCGAGCTTGCACCCGATTCCGGGACGGTCCGGCAGGCGGCCGGCCTTTCGGGCATCCGCATCGACCAGCAGCGGGCGCTGCTCGATCCGGACAAGCGCGTGCGCGACGTGCTGGCCGATGGCGGCGACTGGGTGAGCGTGCGCGGCCACCGCACCCATGCGCGTGGCTATCTGAAGGAGTTCCTCTTCCCGCCCGATGTGCTCGACGCGAAGATCGGCAGCTTTTCCGGTGGCGAGCGCTCGCGGCTGTTGCTGGCGCGCGAGTTCGCCCGCGAATCGAACCTGCTGATCCTCGACGAGCCGACCAACGACCTCGACCTCGAGACGCTCGACCTGCTGCAGGAGGTGATCGCCGACTATGAGGGGACGGTCCTCATCGTCAGCCATGACCGGGATTTTCTCGACCGGACCGTCACGATGACGATCGGGCTGGACGGATCGGGCAGAGCGGAGATCGTCGCCGGCGGCTGGTCGGAGCTTGCCGCCACCGCCCGCAGGCGGGTGGCAAGGCCGCAGCCTGCTGCCCCTGCGCCGAACCCGCGCGCGGAGCGGCCAGCGCCCCAGCGCAAGCTCACCTTCCGCGACCAGCATGATCTCGAGCGGCTGCCAGCCGAGATTGCCCGCCTCGAGGCAGCGATCGCGCAAGCCGAGGCGGGGCTTGCCGATCCTGGCCTGTTCGGGCGCGATCCCGCGGCCTTCGAGGCGCTGACAGGGGAGATCGCGCGCCTGCGCGAGGCACTTTCGCAAGCCGAGGAACGCTGGCTCGAAGTGGCGGCGCGGGCCGAGGACCTCGCGCGCTGAGGCTCAGGCGAATTCGGTGCCTGGCGGGATATCGGCGGCGGGAAGAAGCGACGGACCCGGACGGTGCAGGGGCGCGCGGGCGCCATGCCTGCGGATGAAGTCCTCGACGACAGGCGCCACCATGTCGCGCCAGCGCCGGCCATTGAAGATCCCGTAGTGGCCGGCGCCCGGCACCATGAAATAGTCCTTCTTCGTCGCACGCAGATTGCGTGCAAGCGTGAGGGCTGCACGAGTCTGGCCGAGCCCCGAGATGTCGTCCCGCTCGCCTTCGACGGCGAGCAGTGCGACATCGGTGATGGCCTCGGGCTGCACCCGGATGCCGCGGTGGATGAATTCTCCCTTCGGCAGCAGGTGCCGCTGGAACACCTCGTCCACCGTCTGCAGGTAGAAATGCGCGTCCATGTCGCAGACGGAAAGATACTCCTCATAGAAGCGCATGGTCGCCTCGGCGCTCTCGTCATCGCCCTCGACGAGATGCTTGAACATCTCCCAGTGGCTGATCATGTGATTGCCCAGGTTCATCGCCATGAATCCGGCCAGTTGCAGGAATCCCGGATAGATGCGGCGGCCGCGGCCCGGATAGGTCATGGGCACGGTCGTGATCACATTCTGTTCGAACCAGGCGAGCGGACGCTCCATCGCCAGGCGATTGACGGCGGTGGGTGCTTCGCGCGTGTCCACCGGACCGCCCATCATGGTGAGCGTGTAGGGCCGTCCCGGGTGACGGGCGGCCGCCATCAGCGTGGTGGCGACATAGGCCGGCACCGACGGCTGGCACACGGCAATCACATGCGGGCGCTCGCCCCGCGCGGCCAGCAGCGCGATCCAATCGATCAGATAGTCCACATAGTCGTTCAGGCTGAAGGTGCCGAGCTCCAGCGGCGCCAGCTTGGCATCGCGCCAGTCGGTGATGAACACGTCGTGGTTGGGCAGCAGCCGTTCCACCGTGCCGCGCAGCAGGGTCGCGTAGTGGCCCGACATGGGGGCAACGACGAGAACGGTCGGGTCGAAGCTCTCCACCCCCTCGCGCACGAAGTGGCGCAGCTGCCCGAACGGCTTGCGGTCCGTGATTTCCTCGCGAATGGCAACGCGCGCGCCATCGATGATCGTCTCCGCAAGGCCGAAGGCCGGCTTGCCCCGCGGCCGCATGGCATGCGCGAACACGTCAAGGGCTGCGGCTGCAAGCGGCGCGCCCTGCGTATAGGCCAGCGGGTTGTAGAAGCTCGACATCCAGCCCGATCCGATCCGGGCGGCAGCGGTTGCCCCGGCAAAGAAGCCGCGGCTGATTTCATAGGCGTCGTAAAGCATCCTGTTGTCCTGCCCGCTCCGGCCCCCTGGAACTGCCGGCTTGGGAAGATGCCGCACCGGCGAGGTGACAGTCGCCTTCCTGAAGCTAGACCGCTTTCGCTCATTGTCCAGCCCGGATATGGCCGCATGGGCGTGGTTCACGCTTTTTTGCCAGAGGCTGTTGCTGAAAGGAATCCCATGCCGTCGCTTGCCGGGCGCGTTGCCGCCGTCACCGGATCCACCAGCGGGATCGGGCTTGCAATCGCCGAGGCGCTCGCCGAAGCCGGCGCCGATGTCGCGCTCAACGGGTTCGGTGATGCCGGCCCGGCCCTTGAAGCCGTAAGGCGCCACGGGGTCCGGGCCGTGCATCTGCCCTCCGACATGTCGAAGGGGAGCGAGGCGGCCGCTTTCGTGGCCGAGGCCGCCGAAGCGCTCGGGCCGGTCGACATCCTCGTGAACAATGCCGGCATCCAGCATGTCGCCGCCATCGAGGAATTCCCGGACGCCAAGTGGGACGCGATCCTTTCGATCAACCTGTCTTCGGCGTTTCACACCATCAAGGCGGCGATTCCCTCCATGAAGGCCCGCGGCTGGGGGCGCATCATCAACCTTGCATCTGCCCACGGCCTTGCAGCCTCCCCCTTCAAGTCCGCCTATGTCGCGGCCAAGCACGGGATGCTCGGGCTTACCAAGACGGTAGCCCTGGAAACCGCGGAAACGGCAATCACGGTCAATGCCATCTGCCCCGGCTATGTGAGGACGCCGCTGGTCGAGGGCCAGATCCGGGATCAGGCTCAGGCCCATGGCATGTCGGAGGACCGCGTGGTGCGCGACATCATCCTTGCCTCGCAGCCCAACAAGCGGTTCGTGGAGCTTTCCGAGCTTGGCGCCATGGCCGTGTTCCTGTGCACGCCAGCGGGTGCCTCCATCACCGGGGCGGCGATCAGCATGGATGGCGGCTGGACCGCCCGCTGAGGCGCCTGTTGCGCAAAAGACGCAGGTTGCCGCGCGCGTGCACCTGCTCCCGCATTTGGGAGCGGCCTTCGCGCAGCAAGACGCTATGGTGACGCACAGGCGGAGTTGTCCGGACAAGAGGCACCCGCCCGATCCTGTGGAGGGAGTAACCAATGCGTCGCTGCCGCCGTGCCGCCCTGCTTTGCGCAACTGCCATCAGCCTGACGACCGTCCCGGCTGCCGCCCAGGTCGCCGATACCTCGGCCGGCCTTGAGGATATCATCGTCACCGCCACGCGCCGGGCGGAATCGATCCAGGACGCACCTGTCGCCGTCAGCGCCATTTCGCCGACCCAGCTCGAACAGGCCTCGGCGCCCGACATCCGGGATCTCGCCGGCCGGGTCCCCAATCTGGTGATCGATCCGGTGAACGCCGGCCCGTCGGCTGCTGCCATCTCGATCCGCGGCATCAGCTTCGAGGATATCGAGAAGAGCTTCGATCCCGCCGTCGGCGTGCTGATCGACGGCGTCTATCTCGGCACCAATACCGGCCAGCTTCTCGACTTCTTCGATTTCGAATCGATCGAGGTTCTGCGCGGACCCCAGGGCACGCTGTTCGGCCGCAACACGACGGCAGGCGTCATCAACATCCAGCGCACGAAGCCTACCGGTGAGCTGGGTGCGCGGGTGCTTGGCACCATCGGCAACTATGGCCGCCGCGACGTGCGCATGGTCGTCAACACGCCCGCCTTCCTCGACGACAGTCTCAGCCTCAAGTTCTTCTGGATCCGCGCCCGCACCGGCGACTTCTACGACAATCAGACGCTGGGCGAGGATCATGGCGGCCGCAAGTATGACAATTACGGGGTGGCGCTCCGGTTCCAGCGCGGCCCCCTCGATGCCATCATCACCTATGAGCGCGAGCGCGAGCGCACGGAGATCGATACCGCCCCGACCAGCCTGACGGGCGTCGATCTCATCTGCGCCCCGATCCCGGGTCTGCCG
>JBDNCK010000068.1:0-7980 GCA_046719675.1 Sphingomonadaceae bacterium
GCTGGAACAGGCGCGTGCGTTCGGCCTCGAACCGGGCCGGAGAGCGATAGCGCGCGGTGTCGAGCGTCATTGTCTCCCAGGACGGCGGCGGCCGGTCCGGCCGACGGCATTCCTCGGCAAGGCGAATCTGCGCAGCCGTTGGCGTGCGCGGGGCCGCAAAAGGCGCATTCATGCGCACCATTGTCGCGCGCGGCGGCGGCTTGTGCAAGCTTCCCTTTGCCGGAGGTTCCCCTAAAGGAGACCGCGATGCACGCTCCTCCGCCCCGCCGCTCGCTCGGCCAGGCCATTGCCCCCTTTCTCGAGCGCGGACCGCTTGGCGCCCTCCTGCTGGGGCTTGCGTCGGGCTTTCCCTTCGCGATGATCGCAGCCACGCTCACCACCCGCCTGGCCGAGGCCGGGGTCGACAAGCGCGCCGTCACTGCCTTTGCGCTCACCTTCCTCTTCTACAATTTCAAGTTCCTCTGGGCGCCCATCATCGATCGCGTGCGCCTGCCGGTGCTGGCCGATCTCCTCGGCCAGCGCCGGGCCTGGCTCGTCACGCTGGCCCTTGCCGTCATGGCAGCGGTCACCTGGCTGGGCGCTGCCGATCCGGTGACCAGCCTGCCGATGGTCGTGGCGGCAGCACTCACCGTCGCGTTCCTGGGCGCAACCTTCGACATCGTGATCGATGCCTACCGGATCGAGAATCTGCGCCCCGACCAGCTCGGGGCGGGTTCCGGCATGAGCCAGTATGGCTGGCGCCTGGGGGCAGCAGGAGCCGGGGCGCTTGCCCTCGTGGTTGCCGAGCGGGCCGGCTGGCCGGCGGCCTATGCGGCGGCTGCCGTCTTCGCGCTGCCGGCCGTGGCTGCGGCCGTCCTGCTTGGCGAGCCGGCGGCCCGCGAGGCTCTCCTTGCCGCCGAGGACAGGCCCGGAACCCTTGCCGCCCGCTTCCGGACCACCTTCGTCGACCCGATCGCGGACTTCGTGACCCGGCGGAATGGCTGGATCGTGCTGCTGTTCATCGTGCTGCACAAGATCGGCGACACGCTCGCCAATCTTTCGCTGCGCCTGCTGTTCAACGACCTCGGCTTCTCCAAGGACGAAGTGGCCTTCTATGATGTCGGGTTCGGCCTGGTGGCAACGCTGGTCGGCATCTTCGTGGGCGGCCTTCTCTATGCCCGGCTCGGCATGATGAGGAGCGTTCTGCTCAGCCTCGTCCTGATGGCCGTCTCCAACCTGTCCTTTGCCGGGCTCGCGCTTGTGGGACACTCCAACCTGGTGATGGCAGCTGCCATCGGCTTCGAGAATTTCGCCAGCGGCATCGGCGGGGTTGCCGTCGTCGCCTATCTGTCGTGGCTGTGCAACCTGCGCTTCACGGCAACGCAATATGCGCTGCTCTCCGCGCTCGCCTCGATCCTCGGGCGGTTCCTGTCCGGCACCACGGCCGGCGCCCTCATCGAGACGCTGGGCTTCGTGCAATTCTATCTTCTGACGACGGTTATCGCCCTTCCCGGCGTGTTCCTCTTCCTCTGGCTGATGCGGCGCGAACCCGGCCCTCCGCCCGTTCCGGCCGCTGCTGCCGCCACATCCTAGCAACAGGCCAGTCATCGCGCGGCACCCGTTCTGTCACATTTCTGCGCTAGCGCGCGCAGGCCATTTCAAGGATATGGGGCGCAGCATGATCCTGTCATCGCTCGGTTCGACCGCGGTTGCGGCTGACGTTCTCGCGGCCTCGCCGCACATCCATCGGCAGGGCCGGCTGGAAGTGCGCATCGCGACCTCGGAGGAGGAGATTGCGGCCGCGCAGGCGCTGCGGCACCGCATCTTCTATGGCGAGATGGGGGCGCAGCCGACCGAGAAGGTGGCGCGCGCCGGCCGGGACATCGACGATTATGACAGCGTGTGCGATCATCTGCTGGTCATCGATCATGGCGAGGAAGGCCGCCCGCACGTGGTGGGCACCTATCGGCTGCTTCGCCAGGTGGTCGCCTCCATGCACCGCGGCTTCTACTCGGCGGGCGAATATGACCTCTCGCCGCTCATCCGCTCGTCGGAGACTTCGGGCCAGCTCCTGGAGCTGGGGCGCTCGTGCGTGGCGCCCGAGTATCGCGACAACACGACCATCGCGCTGCTGTGGCGCGGCATCGCAAGCTATCTCAGGATGCACAATGTCAGCACCATGTTCGGCTGTGCCTCGCTTCCGGGCACGGATCCCGAGATCCATGCCGCCGAGCTGTCCTGGCTGTACCACGAGCATCTGGCGCCCGAGCATCTGCGGGCGCGGGCGCTTGATGCGCATTATGTGCCCATGGATCGCCTGGCGCGCGGCACCTATGACGCGCGCGCAGCAGCGCGTGCCCTGCCGCCGCTCATCAAGGGGTATCTGAGGGTGGGTGCCAAGGTCGGCGATGGCGCCTTCGTGGATCGCCAGTTCAACACCGTCGATGTCTTCGTGGTGATGCCGGTGGAACAGATCACGCGCCGCTACCTCGATCGCTTCTTCCGCGGCCCCCGCGCGAACGACCTGGACTGAAACGGGAAGGGGAGGCTGGCATCGGCGGGACGGCGCACGCGCTCGAGATCGGCGGACGTCGCATCCCGCTTGCGGTCCGCCGCGATCCGCGTTCGCATCGGATCATCATCCGTCCCTGCCCGCAGAGCCGCACGGTGCGCCTGACCCTGCCGGCCCGCACGCCCCTGCGCGCCGGGCTGCTGCTGATCGAGGCCAATCGCGCCTGGCTCGAAGGGCAGGTGCGCCAGTTCGTGGCGCCAAGGCCGTTCGTGGCTGGTCTCGTGATTCCCTTGGCGGGGGAGGAACTGCTCCTGACGCGCGTTCCTGGCACGACCGTGTCGCGCGTGGGCGATCGGCTGCTCGTGGGCGATTCCGGCGGCCGCTTTGCCGCGCGCGTGGAGGCATGGCTGCGCGCCGCAGCGCGGGAACGGCTGGAAGCCGAAGCGCGCGCGCTGGCCGAACGGGCGGGCGTTGCCATCGCGTCCGTTCGCGTCGGCGATCCGATGCGGCGCTGGGGAAGCTGTTCCTCGGGCGGGAAGCTTTCCTTTTCCTGGCGGCTGCTGCTGGCGCCGGATTCGGTGCGCCGGGCGGTGGTGGCGCATGAAGTCGCGCATCTCAGGCATTTCGATCATTCGCCGGCCTTTCGCGCCACGGCAGAAGCGCTGTTCGGCGGGTCGCTCAAGGCCGAGACCGAATGGCTCAGCCGGCATGGCGCCAGCCTCCACGCCTGGGGAATGGTCGAGTAGAAAAAAGCGGAACCGTTCAGGGCTGGGCAGGCTCCCGGGCGGGTCGCAGCGCCTCCTCGAGCCAGAGGTCGGAAAGCGGCTCCGGCTCGGCGGGAAGCGGCGCTGTTTCCTCTTCCTGGAGGCCATAGACTTCGGCGTCGGGCTCGAGGTCGAACACCGTGTCGGCGACTGCCGTGTTGAGCTGGCCGGCCGGCACGCCCTTGAGTGCCGCGCCCATGAAGGCCGCAAACGTCCGGGCAGGGGCGCGGCCGCCGGCAAGGCCCGGCACCGCCCGCGCATCGTCGCGCCCGATCCACACGCCCGCCACCAGCTCGGGCGTGAATCCGATAAACCAGCCGTCCTTGTTGGCCGTGGTGGTTCCCGTCTTGCCGGCAAGCGGCCGCCCGATCTGGGCGGCACGCCCGGTGCCGGTTTCGACCGCTGCGCGCAGCATGTCGGTCATGTGGGCTGCGACATGGGGGGCAAGGACGACGCGCGGGGCCGTGTCTTCGCGGCGATAGAGAAGCTGGCCGCGCGCTGTCGTCACCCGGGTGATGCCAAACGGCCGCACTTCGCGCCCCTCCGCGGCAACGGCGGCATAGGCGGAGGTCAGCTCGAGGAGCGTGACCTCGGAGGCGCCGAGCGCCATCGCCGGCTCGCGCGAGATGGGGGTGGTGATGCCCAGCCGGCGCGCCATGGCTGCAACCGAGTCGAAGCCGGTGCGTGCCGCCAGCTGGACGGCCACCGTGTTGATGGAGCCGGCGAAGGCCTGGCGCGCCGTCACCGGTCCGAGGAAACGGCCATTGTCGTTGCGCGGGGACCAGCGGCCGATGGTGATCGGCTCGTCGACGAGCGTCGAGGCAGGTGTCAGCCCGTCCTCGAGCGCGGCCAGATAGACGAACAGCTTGAAGGCGGAGCCGGGCTGGCGGCGGGCGACGGTGGCGCGATTGTAGGTGGAGGTGGCATAGTCCCGCCCGCCCACCATCGCGGTCACTTCGCCGTTCGTGCGCATGGCCACGATCGCCCCTTGCGTGCCGTCGGGAAGCGAGGAGCGCGCAGCCGCCTCGGCGGCGGCCTGATGGGCCGGCACCAGCGTCGTCGTCACCTCGAGCGGCTCGGCCGCCTCGTCCACCAGGGTCTCGAGCTGGGCCAGCACCCAGTCCGTGAAATAGCGCACATCCCCCTGGTCGGGCTCGATCGCAAACGCCACGGCCGCGACATCGGCTTGGGGTGCCTGTTCCGGCGTCAGCACGCCCGCGTCCATCATCGTCTTCACGACGATGGCGCCGCGGGCGCGCGCGCGTTCGGGATCGGCGGTCGGCGCATAGCGGCTGGGCGCCTTCACCAGCCCTGCGATGATGGCGGCCTCGGCCACCGACAGCTGCTCGGCGGAATGGCCGAAGAACTTGCGCGATGCAGCATCGATCCCATAGGCGCCGCCGCCGAAATAGACGCGGTTGAGATAGAGCTCCATCAGCGCGCGCTTGGAATATTTCCGTTCCAGCGCGAGCGCGAGGATCGCCTCGCGCACCTTGCGGTCATAGGTGCGGACATTGGTAAGAAAGAGGTTGCGCGCCAGTTGCTGGGTGATGGTGGAGGCGCCCTGCACCGTGCGCCCGGCTCTGAGGTTCGCAAGGAACGCCCGCACCATGCCGAAGGGATCGATCCCGACATGATGGTCGAACCGCCGATCCTCGACGGCCTTCATGGCAGCAATCATGTGCGGCGGCGTGTCGTCATAGGGCAGCCAGCGCCCGAAGCTGGGGCCAACCGTCACCAGCTCGGTGCCGTCGGCGGCCCGCAGCACAACGGACTGGCCCTGCGGGCTCTTCATCAGCTCGCGATAGGAGGGAAGCGAGGCTGCCGTCAGCATGACCGCCACCAGCAGCCCGAGGACGGCCAGCACCAGCGCGGCCAGCGCCCACAGCAACAGCGCCTTCAGGAACCGCACATGCAGCGGGCGCGATTTCGCGCGGGCGAGGTGGGCCGGGGTCCGCTGGTCCATGTGGGTTCGCCCATCTAGGCCGTTCGCGCGGCGCTCACAAGGCGGGCCTCCGGTCTGGCGCCTGCGCCTCGCCCGCAGCCGTTGCATGGCGCAAGCGGCCCGGCTACCGGGCCAGCCGCGATTTTCCGGGTCAGGCGAAAGGACAGGCCGCGTGGGCGAACCGGTGAGGAAGGTGGTGCTGGCCTATTCGGGCGGGCTCGACACGAGCGTCATCCTGAAGTGGCTGCAGGCGACCTACGGGTGCGAAGTCGTCACCTTCACGGCCGACCTCGGGCAGGGCGAGGAGCTGGCGCCCGCGCGGGCCAAGGCCGAGCTGATGGGGGTCCGCGAGATCTTCGTCGAGGATCTGCGCGAGGAATTCGTCCGCGAGTTCGTGATGCCGATGATGCGCGCCAACGCGCTCTATGAAGGCCAGTATCTGCTCGGCACCTCGATCGCGCGGCCGCTCATCGCCCGACGCCAGATCGAGATTGCGCGGCTGACGGGCGCGGATGCCGTGGCCCATGGCGCCACCGGCAAGGGCAACGACCAGGTGCGCTTCGAGCTTGGCTATTATGCGCTGGAACCCTCCATCCGCATCATCGCCCCCTGGCGGGAGTGGGATCTCACCTCGCGCGAGGCGCTCATCGCCTTTGCCGAGCAGCACCAGATCCCAATCCCCCGGGACAAGCGCGGCGAGGCGCCCTTCTCGACGGATGCGAACCTTCTGCACACCTCCTCGGAGGGCAAGATCCTGGAGGACCCGTGGGAGGAAGTGCCCGATCATGTCTATTCGCGCACGAACGATCCCGTGGCAGCCCCCGACGCCCCGCACTATGTGACGATCGATTTCGAGCGCGGCGATCCCGTGGCGGTCGACGGCGAGGCGCTGTCGCCGGCAGCGCTGCTTGCCCGGCTGAACGACCTCGGACGGACGCACGGCATCGGCCGGCTCGATCTTGTCGAGAACCGGTTCGTCGGCATGAAGAGCAGGGGGATGTACGAGACGCCGGGCGGCACCATCTGGCATGCCGCGCACCGCGGCATCGAGTCGATCACCCTCGACCGCGGGGCTGCGCATCTGAAGGACGAGCTAGCACCGCGCTATGCGGAGCTTGTCTACAACGGCTTCTGGTTTTCGCCCGAGCGCGAGATGCTGCAGGCCGCAATCGACCATTCCCAGCAATGGGTGACGGGAACCGTCAGGCTGAAGCTCTACAAGGGGAGCGTGGCCGTTGTCGGCCGCAAGTCGCCTCACTCGCTCTATTCCCTGCGCCATGTCACCTTCGAGGACGACGCGGGCGCCTATGACCAGGCTGACGCCAGGGGCTTCATCCGGCTGCACGCGCTGCGCCTTCGGCTGCTTGCCGAGCGCAGCCGGCGCGGCTGAAACCGGCACTTCCGATTTGCCCCGTTTCAAGTCATGGTGGGTGGGGTGAACGAAAACCTGATCCCGCGCATCGAGCGCAGCGACCTGCGCGGCGAGACATCGCGCGCGTTCCGCACCGGTCTCGTCTTCATGGCAGCCGTGGGAACGGCCATTCTCCTGTGGCAGCTGGCGCAGCTTCTGCTCATCGTCTTCGCCTGCGCGCTGGTTGCCATGATCGTCTATCAGTTTGCCGATTTCCTGCGCCGGCGGCTGCGCCTTCCGTTCGCCCTTGCCTTCCTGCTGGCCGTCGTCGGGCCGCTCGCCTTCATCGGGGCTGCCTTCTGGCTGTTCGGCTCCACCATGGCCCAACAGTTCCAGATTCTGCTGAACCTGCTGCCGGCCGCCTTCGAGCAGGCGCGTGCCGCCGTCATGCAGGGGCCGTTCGGCGAGCAGATCCTGGCCGAAGTCCCGGGCCTTGCGCCCAGCGCGTCGCGGATCGTGGAGTTTGCGCAGGGCCTGCTGTCGAACGTCGGGACAGCGCTGTCGATGACGGCACTCATCCTGGTGGGCGGCATCTATTTTGCCGTCCAGCCCGATCTCTACAAGCGGATGCTGCTCGCCCTCGTCCCGCCGCGCTCGCGCGTCAAGACGATGCGCAGCTACAGGGCAGCCGTCGGTTCGCTGCACGCCTGGCTGAAGGCGCAGGGCGTCGGCATGGCCTTCGTCGGCGTGGCGACGGGTGCCGGCCTTTCGATCCTGGGAATCCCCGGCGCGCCTGCCATCGGCCTCGTTGCCGGCCTGTGCGAGTTCGTCCCCTATCTTGGCACGTTCGTCGTTGCCATCCCGACGATCCTGATTGCCTTTTCCATGTCGGTCGAGACGGGGCTGTGGGCGATTGCCATCATTGTCGGCGTGCAGCAGATCCAGGGCAATCTCGTCTCGCCGCTGGCGCAGAGCCGGCTGGCTGATCTGCCGCCGGCGCTTACCATCTTCTCGCTCATCCTCTTCGGCGTGCTGATGGGCCCGCTCGGCGTCATTCTTGCCGTCCCGCTCACCGTCGTCGGCGTCGCGCTCGTCAAGGAACTGGTCATCGAGGAACGCAAGCGCCGCGCCCGGCGCATCGGGATCATCTGAGGCCCATCTCGGCAAGGAGCGAGTCGGCCCCGTCCACCCGCTCCATCACGAAGCGCATGTAGCGGGCGTCGACCGAGATGGTCCGCGTGGTTGCCTCGTCGAACCACCAGTCCGACAGCATGCCCTCCAGCGTGCCGTCGAAGGCAAGGCCCACCAGCTCGCCGCGCGCGTTGAGCACCGCCGAGCCGGAATTGCCGTTGGTGATGTCGGTGGTGGAGAGGAAGTTGACCGGAAGGGTGCCGAGCGCCGGCGAGGCAAGCGCCCCGAAATCGCCCCG
>JBDNCK010000069.1:0-7915 GCA_046719675.1 Sphingomonadaceae bacterium
CCGCCCTCCTGATCCTTTCCGCCTGCAACGGGCCTGCACCGGCGCCGCAGGCACGGGAGGATCCGATGCTGGCGGCTTCACGCGCGCTTGCCGATCGGTTCCAGGCGCAGCTGATGCAGGCGCTCGAGGCTGCCATCGCGGCAGATGGCGCAGCCGGCGCGGTTTCTGCCTGTGCAGCCATTGCGCCGGCCCTGGCTGCGCAGCTCTCGGAGGAAAGCGGCGCGCGGGTCCGGCGAACGGCGCTCAGGGTCCGCAATCCGGCCGCTGCCCCGGACGCCTTCGAGGAGGAAGCGCTGAACCGGATGGCGCAGGCCCCGCTCGACGCTGACGGGCGCCCGGCGGAGGTGCACCAGGCGCTGGATGGCGGGTTCCGCTACCTGCGCGCCATCCCCACCCGCGGGCTGTGCCTCCAGTGCCATGGCGAGTCCATCGCACCCGACGTGCGCGCCGCCATTGCTGCAACCTATCCCGCCGATGCGGCAACGGGTTTCCGCGAAGGCACGCTGCGCGGCGCCTTCTCCATCACCTGGCCGGCCGGGACTCCTGGTCCGCGGGCGGCGCCGTCAGCCCCCGGTTCCTGAGGAGCGCATCGGCCGTCGGCATGCGGCCACGGAAGGCGACATAGCTTTCCGCCGGCGGCCGGCTGTTGCCGACAGCCAGGATCTCCCGGCGATAGCGGGCGGCGACATCGGTGTCCCAGGCGCTGCCGGCTTCCTTCCAGGCGTCGAAGGCGTCGGCTTCCAGCACTTCGGCCCAGGTGTAGGCATAATAGCCTGCCGCATAGCCGCCGCCCTGGAAGAGATGGGTGAAGTGGGCGAGGCGGTGCCGCATGCCGATGGCATCCGGCACCCCGAGCCTTGCAAGGGTTGCGGCCTCGAAGGCGCGGGGGTCGAAATCGTCCGGGATCTCCGTCAGCTGGTGGATTTCCATGTCGACGAGCGCAGACGCCAGCTGCTGCACGGTCAGGAAGCCCTGGTTGAAGGTGCGCGCGGCAAGCACCCGGTCGAGCAGGTCCTGCGGCATCGGTTCGCCGGCGGCGTTGCGGGCGTGGCGCGCAAGGATCTCGGGCTCCGTCATCCAGTGCTCATAGACCTGGCTCGGGAATTCCACGAAGTCGCGATAGACGGCGGTGCCGGCCAGCGAGGGATAGCGGGTGTTCGAGAGCAGGCCGTGCAGCGCATGGCCGAACTCGTGGAACAGGGTTTCGGCATCGTCGAGCGACAGCAGCGCCGGCTGCCCTGCGGCGGGAACCACATAGTTGCAATTGTTGACGACGATGGGCGTGGCACCCGTCAGCCCGTTCTGGGTGCGGATCTCGTTCATCCAGGCGCCGGGCCGCTTGGTGGGGCGGGTGAACCAGTCGGCATAGAAAAGACCGACATGGCGGCCGTCGGCCTCGCTTATCTCGAACACCCGCACGCCCTCGGCATAGCCGGGAATGTCCGGCCGCTCCCTGGCCGTCAGGCCGAAGAGGCGACGGTTGGTTTCCCAGAGGGCGGCCACCACCTGCTCGAGCGGGAGATACTGCTTCAGCTGCGCCTCGTCGAAGGCGAAGCGCTGGGTGCGGACCTTCTCGGCATAGTAGCGCCAGTCCCAGGGCTCGATCCGGTTGAGCCCGTCCCGTGCTGCCAGCTTCAGGAGATCGGCTTCCTCCGCCTTCGCACGGGCAAGGCCCGCTTCATAGACCTTGCGCGACAGTTCGAGCGCGGCCGCCGGAGTCCTGGCCATGCTGGTTTCGAGCGCGAAGTCGGCATGGCTGGCATAGCCAAGCAGCCGCGCCCGCTCGAGCCGGAGCTGCAGCGTTTCGCGGATGAGGGCGTTGGTGTCGTTGGCATTGCCATTGTCGCCGCGCATGTTGAAGGCGCGGAACACCTTCTCGCGGGCGGCCCGATTCGAGGCGAGGGTGAGGAAAGGTTCGACATCGGAGCGCGTAGCGGCAATCAGATAGCCTTCGCGCCCCGCGGCCTTTGCGGCTGCGGCAGCCGCGGCCCTGGCGTCTGCCGGCATGCCGGCCATCTCGGCTTCGGTCAGGAACAGGTCCCCGGCCTTCTGGTCGGCCACCAGCTTCTGCGCAAATTCGACGCCGAGTGCCGACAGCCGCTCGTCGATCGCTGCAATGCGGGTGCGCTGGTCCGGGGTCAGGGCAGCGCCGGCGCGCACGAAGTTGCGGTGGGTGACTTCGAGCAGGCGCGCCTGTTCGGGCGTGAGAGCGAGCCGGTCCTGCTGATCGGCAAGCGTCTTCACGCGGTTCCACAGCCGCTGGTCGAGGAAGGTCTCGGAGCGGAAGCGGGCGAGCCTTGGCTGGATGTCCTTCTCGATCGCCTGGATCTCGGGCGTGCCATCGGCACCTGTCACGGTGAAGAACACCTTGGCCACGCGGTCGAGCGGGGCGCTGGCCTTCTCCATCGCCTCGATGGTGTTGGCAAAGGTCGGGCGCGCGCGGTTGTTCGCAATCGCGTTCAGCCCGCGGCGGGTCTCCGCCATCGCTGCTTCGAAGGCCGGCAGATAATGCCCGGGCGTGATCCGGTCATAGGGCGGCGCGCCGAACGGGAGAGTCCATTCGCCCAGCAGGGGATTCGCCGCGACGGCGCTCGCCGCTGCGGGTGCGTTTGGCTCGGCGAGCGCCGGCATGGTCATGACAAGGGCAAGGGCTGCGACGGATGCGCGCAGGAACATCGGCAACTCCCAGGTTTTTCCAAAGGCATAGCGCCTCCTAGCCAAGGGATTCCGGGGGAGTCGAGCCTCTGGCACTCTGGCGGCAGGACTGCTGACAGATTTCGTTTACGATTCAACCTCTTGCCTACAGCGCCGTTTGATGAAAGCATGACGATGCCATGACAACAGGGCCGGAAATGATCCATAAAGCCGGACCGGGCCAGAAGGCGGAGCACCAGCATCCTTTCGCAGAGGAGAGATGAATGGCGTTCAACCCCGATCCAACCGCAGACTCCGAATTCGCGGCGCGCCTGAAGGGCCAGGGGCTGCTGACGGCGGAAATCCACTACTGGATGCCCGATCACCCGTCGCTGTTGCAGCAGTTCGTCTGGCAGACGCTCGACGAGGCGCCGCGCTTCCCCGCGCTGCACCGTTTCCTTGACCACTGGCGGCGCGAGATCGAGGCAACCATCCACGAGATCCGCATCGCGCATTCAGGCATATTGAAGCCCGCCGAGGTGCGGATGGTGGACGGGGTGATCCGCCTGCACTGACCGGCCTGCGGCCGCCCGCGCGGGCGCGGATCGAGGCGACGGACGTTCGCGACGCCGAGGCGCCAGCCCTGGGTGCCGTCGGATCGCACCCGCACGGCGCCCTAGCCGGGGCGCGCGGCCGTCAGCCGATAGAAGATGCCGCTTTCGTCCTCGCCCGTCAGTTCCAGCACGCCCTCGACGACGATTGCCCGCTCGATCTCGACGGGAAAGGCGGTCGTCGCCTTCACCTCGATGAACTGGTTGGGACCGGCATGCATGTGGAAGGGGCAGCCCGGCGGGTAGGCAAGCAGCACGAAATGGCCCTGCCGCGGGCTGTTCTCGAGCGGCATCATGAAGCCCGCCACCTTCACGCGCTTGCCGGCAAGGGCCTTCACGGCCGGCGGAAACAGGGGCTTGGCGCGGATGAAGCCATTGGCATCGGTGCGCGTCGTCTCCCTCGTCGACTCGAGCACGGACCAGGAGACCCCGCCGGGCGGGGTGGCAGCCGGTTTCCAGATGTCCTCGATCGGCGGGCCTTCCTGGAAGGCCACATGCCGCAGGTCGGCCGGCTGGGCGGACAGGGTGAGGAGCGCAGCGAGCGAGACGATCATGCCCCCTTATTGGGCATGGGCTGAGCGCCGGGCAAGCCTCAGGCGAAACGGGCCAGCGGGTTCGCGTCCAGTGCGTCGATGATGGCAGCAATCGACTGCCAGGCGCGAACACTGTTTCCCGCCTCGTCGAGCAGCGGCGAAAAGGCGGCCACGCCGAACCGCCCGGGGACCACGGCAAACAGGCCCCCGCTCACGCCGGACTTGGCCGGGCAGCCGGTCTGGAACAGCCACTTGCCCGATTCATCATAGAGGCCCGAGGTGGCCATGACAGCGAGCAGGCCGGGGACAAGCGCGCGAGGCATGACCTGCGCGCCAGTCACCGGATTGCGCCCGCCGAAGGCAAGGGTTGCCGCCATGGTGGCCAGATCCTGCGTGGTGACGGCAATCGCGCATTGCCGCGTGTAGAGATCGGTCGCCAGCAGCGGGTCCATCGGGAAGCGTTCGTAGGCGTGCATCAGGATGCCAATGGCGCGGTTGCGCTGGTTGGTGGCGGACTCGGAGGCATAGACGGCCTCGTCGACGTCCAGAGCGCGCGCGGCGAAGGCCGAGTGCATGTCAAGGATCCGTTGCCAGATCTCCTCGCGGGTCGTGCCCGACACATGGCCGACCGTGGCGATGGCGCCGGCGTTCACCAGCGGGCTCATCTCGCGGCCGTGGTGCTGCTCGATCGCGTCGATCGAGTTGAAGACACGGCCCGTCGCATCGACACCGATATCCTCGATGATGACCTCCGGGCCCGATTCCTCGAGCACGCGTGCCAGCGTGAACACCTTGGAAAGTGACTGGAGCGTGAAGGGGATGCGCGTGTCCCCCGCTTCGAGGATCGTGCCATCGGCAAGGGTCAGGGCGATTCCGAACAGATCCGGATCCCTGGTGGCAAGCGCCGGAATATAGTCGGCAAGCCTGCCGTCCCGAAGGTTGCGGAAGCGCGCATGTGCAGCAAGCACGGCGTCCCGTGCGGCAGGAACCAGTCCCCGGGTCTCAGGCGCGGCCACGACGGTGGATCCGATCCCGGCTCCCGACACTTCCATCGCGCCGCGCCTTGTCATGCCCGTTCCCGCCACTGTCCCGTCGCGCGGGTCCAAGGGTGGCGTCTTGCTCAGCTGCGCGCAAGCGTTGCTGCAAGATCCGTGCGGAAAACGCGCGCCGCCGGGATGAGCGCGGCCAGGACGCCGAGGAGCAGCGCAAGCCCGCCGATGGCGAGCGCGCCCGGATGGAAGGCAAGGCCCGACACCCCCATGGCGCCGAGCGCAGGGAAGCGTTCGGCGGCCAGTCCCACGACAACATGGCCAAGGACAAGGCCGATCGCAGCACCAAGGGCCGCGATGAGAAGGCCTTCCAGCACGACACAGCCGAAAACCTGCGCGCGCGTTGCACCCATCACCCTGAGGAGCGCCAGATCGCCGGCACGCTGGCGGGCCGCCGACAGCAGCACGGTGAAGATCGAAAGGGCACCGGCGGCGGCAATGAGCATCGCGAACGCGCGCGCGCCGGCAATGGCGCCATCGAACAGCGACAGGAAGCGCGCCGTTTCGGAGGCCGGAGAGGCCGCCTGCATGGCCGTCTGGCGATTGATGGCAGCAGGCAGGCGGATGGCAGCGGCCGGGCTGGCGTAACGCACGAGCACTGCGGTCACTTCCGGTTCGAGCGCGGGGCGACCAGTGAGTGGCTGTTCCGGGACCCTGGGCGCATGGCCGTGATCATGGTCGTGCGCGTGATCATGGTCGCGCGCGTGGTCGTGATCGTGCGCATGGTCCGACCCGCCATGGGCGATCCCGTGGACGTCCCACACGCTTTCGACCGAGGTGAGAATGAGCCGATCGGTCACGGTTCCCGTCCGTGCGAGGATGCCGACGACCGTGAAGGGCGCGTGGTCATGCTCCCCGCCGTCATCGGCAAGGCCATGGGTCCCGACAAAGCGCTGCCCGAGGCCGGCGCCCGTCGCCCGCGCGACGTCCGCCCCGATCACTGCCTCCATGGGCGCCTGCCAGATGCGCCCCTGTGCCAGCTCGGGGCGATGCAGCGAAAGGAACGCGGGCTCCGTCCCCACGATCCGGAAGCCGGCGAAATTGTCGCCAAGTGCCAGCGGGATGGCACTGGCAACGGCGGGATCCTTGCGCAGCATGGCGACGGTCTCCAGCGGCACGTTCCCGGTCGGCTGGTCGACATGGTAGATGGCCGAGAGGATGAGCTGAAGCGGCGAACCCTTGGCGCCGACCACGAGATCGATGCCCGCCGCATCGCGCGCGAAGCGATCCTCGACTCGGGTGGAGATCAGCAGCAGTGCAACAAGCGACGCGACTGCAAGCGCCAGCAGCGCGACATTCAGCAGCGTCTGGCCGGCCCGGTCCCTGAGATAGGCAATGGCAAGGCCGAGCATCAGGCAGCGCTCCCGATGCGCCCGTCGCTCCCCAGCGTGATGGCGCGGGGAAAGCGGGTGCGAAGGCGGGCATCGTGGGTCACGACAAGCAGTGCTGCGCCCTCGCGTGTCGCGCTGTCCATGAGCAGTGTCGCCGCAGCCTCGGCATTGGCATCGTCGAGGGCGCTCGTCGGCTCGTCGGCAATCAGCAGCCGCGGCTCGGCGACAAGCGCCCGCGCAATGGCCGCGCGCTGGGCCTCGCCCTGCGACAGCTCGCGCGGCAGCCGGCCGGCAACATGGGTGATCCCGAGCGTGTCGAGCAGCCGGTCGATCCGCCCCGGGTCCGCGGGCTTTCCCGAAAGCCTGCGGGCGAGCACCAGGTTGGCATGGACGGAGAGCGCCGAGACGAGACGCATCGCCTGGAACACGAGGCCGGTGGTCCGGCGCCGGAGATCATCGCGCGCGGCCGGCGCAAGAGCGTGCATCGGCTCGCCTGCCACCAGCACCGTACCGGCCTGGGGCGTGAGCAGGCCGGCGATCAGGTTGACGAGGGTGGACTTGCCCGAGCCCGACGGCCCGAGCAGCAGGCAGGCCTCGCCATGGGCGAGGGTGAAGCTCACCGGGCCGACGCCGCCGCCGCCGCGATGGCGGAAGCTCAGCTTGTCGACGGCAAGAAGCATGACTGGTGGGATAAGGTATCATTCGCCCGTCTTGCAACCGGAACCGGGCGTGCATGGATGCCCCATTTGCTGGCGGCCCCCCGCGAAGGGGGCCGCCAGTCTCGTGGTGCCCGTTTCAGGCGGGCAGGAGGCGACGGCGGCGCAGGCCGGCGCCCACGAGGCCGAAGCCAGCAATCATCATCGCCCAGGTCGCGGGCTCAGGCACGATCGAATCCGACGCCCAGCGGCTGCGCACGAAGTTGGGATTTGTGTCCGATCCCCAGAAGGCGCCGGTGTCCGCCGCCCAGGACCCGGGCCCGTTCAGGGTGAAGGCGAAGCTGTAGAGCCCGTTGGCGCCCGGGTTGGTGGTGCTGTCGTTGAGGAAGGTGCCGCCGATGGTGCCGGAAACCGCCGTCGGCATCACATTCCACTGCTCGTACCAGCCTGTCACCGGGTTGAAGACGGCGGGGTTCGCAAAGCTGGCAGTCAGCGCCAGATGGAAGCTCTGGAAGCTGCCCGCCGTGTCTCCGACGGGGCCGCCTGCGGCCGGCGCGTTCCACAGCCGCGCAGCGTTGCTGGCATCGCCTGTCCCGCCCGAGAGGTTGAGGATGAATCTCTTGCGGTTGGGCGTCCAGCCGCCCGAGATGGTCACACCCGGCAGGCCCGCCACATTCTCCAGATACTGGAGGAAGCCGTTGTTGCTGTTGTTGGGGTTGCCGAAGCCGTTGGAGACAAAGGGGGTGATGGTGGTGAAATACCAGGCGGTCGCCACCTGGGCGAGATCCGTGCCATATTTCCCGGTCGCACCGCTGCGGACCAGCACTGCGCCGTCCCGCGCATCCGGTCGGGTTTCCCGCGGACCGTTGGTCGCCGTCTGGATGACATGCGCCGTCCCGCCCGGGTCCGTCACCGTGCCGGAATAGGTGAAGTTCTCGAAGACGACGGCCAGATTGGCGGCCGTCGCCGGGCTGGCCAGAAGCATGGTTCCGGCCGCAAGCATCAGGATGTTCCGCATTGCCATTGCTCCTCTCGTTGGGAGCGCGAGGGAGCAGCCCCGCCGCGGCAGCGGCCCGGACCCGGCTGCTGCCGTCACACCGC
>JBDNCK010000070.1:0-7868 GCA_046719675.1 Sphingomonadaceae bacterium
GCCCTGGCCTTTCTTGCCAGCGCGCCCGTCTTTGCTGCCTTGTCGCAGGAGCCACAGGGCGAGCCGGCACCCGCCAGCCGCACCGCGCGGGCGGTGGACCCCAACGAGATCCGCTGCCGGCGCGAGACCCAGGTCTCCTCGCGGATCCCGGGCAAGCGCGTGTGCATGACAAACGCCGAGTGGGACCGCCTCGCGCGGGAATCGAGCCGCTTTGCCCAGGAACTGGTGGACCAGAACCGGACGGTTCCGATCGCCCCCTGAGAGCGTCCGGCGCAGCCAGCCTCAGGCGGGCGTCAGCACCAGCGCGCCATCACCGTCGTCCACCCGCACCGTGCTGCCATCCGGCACGTCACCCGAGAGCAGCAGGTCTGCCAGCGGATCCACCAGATGGCGCTGGATGGCGCGCTTGAGCGGACGCGCGCCATAGACCGGGTCATAGCCCACCCGGGCCAGCCAGGCACGTGCCCCTTCCGAGACGTCGAGCCGGATCTTGCGATCCTTGAGCAGCGCCTCGACCCGCTGGAGCTGGATGTCGACAATCGCGCCCATGTGGCTTTGGGCCAGACGGTGGAACAGGATGATCTCGTCCAGCCGGTTGAGGAACTCCGGCCGGAAGGCAGCGCGCACCGCCTCCATCACCTGCGGCTCGGCCTGCTTCACGTCGGCGCCATCCGGCAGCGCCGCGATATACTGGCTGCCGAGGTTCGACGTCAGGATGATGATGGTGTTGGAGAAATCGACGGTGCGGCCCTGCCCGTCCGTCAGGCGACCGTCGTCCAGCACCTGCAGCAGCACGTTGAACACGTCCGGATGCGCCTTCTCGACCTCGTCGAACAGCACCACCTGGTAGGGCCGGCGACGCACCGCCTCGGTCAGCACGCCACCCTCGTCATAGCCGACATAGCCCGGCGGCGCGCCAATCAGGCGGGCAACCGCATGCTTTTCCATGAACTCCGACATGTCGATGCGGACCATCGCCTGGTCGCTGTCGAACAGGAACTCGGCAAGCGCCTTGGTCAGCTCGGTCTTGCCGACGCCGGTAGGCCCGAGGAACAGGAAGGAACCCAGCGGCCGGCCGGGATCCTTGAGGCCGGCGCGCGAGCGCCGGACGGCGGCGGCCACGGCCTTGACCGCATCGGCCTGGCCGATGACACGCCTGCCGAGCCCTTCTTCCATGTGAAGCAGCTTCTCGCGCTCGCCTTCCATCATCTTGGCAACCGGAACGCCGGTCCAGCGCGAGACGACCGCTGCAATATCCTCGTCGGTCACTTCCTCGCGCACCATCGCCTGCGCTGAGGCCTGCTCGGCTTCGGCAAGCCGGCGTTCGAGGTCCGGTATGACGCCGTAGGTGAGTTCGCCGGCCCTCGCATAGTCGCCCGCGCGCTGGGCCTGCTCCACCTGGAGGCGCGCTTCCTCCAGCTCTTCCTTCAGGCGCGTGGCAGCAGCCAGCTTCTCCTTCTCCGCAGCCCAGCGGGTCGTGAGCTCGGCCGCCTCGCTCTCGAGCCGGGCAAGCTCGCCCTCGAGCGTCTGCAGGCGGTCCCTGGAGGCCGCGTCGGTCTCCTTCTTCAGCGCCTCGCGCTCGATCTTCATCTGCACGATCCGGCGGTCCAGCGCCTCGATCTCCTCGGGCTTCGATTCCACTTGCATCCGCAGCCGAGAGGCGGCCTCGTCCATGAGGTCGATCGCCTTGTCGGGCAGGAACCGGTCGGAAATATAGCGGTTGGACAGCGTGGCAGCAGCCACCAGCGCGCCGTCGGTAATCCGCACGCCATGGTGCAGCTCATATTTCTCCTTGAGCCCGCGCAGGATCGAGATCGTGTCCTCGACCGTGGGTTCGCCCACGAAGACCGGCTGGAAGCGCCGCTCGAGCGCTGCATCCTTCTCGACATGCTTGCGATACTCGTCGAGCGTGGTCGCGCCGATGCAGTGCAGCTCGCCACGCGCCAGCGCAGGCTTGAGCAGGTTGCCAGCATCCATCGCGCCCTCGGATTTCCCGGCGCCGATCAGCGTGTGCATCTCGTCGATGAACAGGAGGATGTTGCCCTCGTCGCTGCGGACTTCGTCGAGGACTGCCTTCAGCCGCTCCTCGAACTCGCCGCGATACTTGGCGCCCGCAATGAGCGCGCCCATGTCGAGCGCGAACAGCCGCTTGTCCTTGAGTCCATCCGGCACATCGCCATTGACGATCCGTTGCGCCAGGCCTTCGACGATGGCGGTCTTGCCGACCCCCGGCTCGCCGATCAGGACGGGGTTGTTCTTGGTCCGGCGCGCCAGCACCTGGATGGTTCGCCGGATCTCCTCGTCGCGGCCGATGACGGGATCGAGCTTGCCCGCCCGCGCAGCCTCGGTCAGATCCCGGCCATATTTGTTGAGCGCGTCATAGCTGTCCTCGGCCGACGCGCTTTGCGCTGTGCGGCCCTTGCGCAGCGTCTGGATCACCTGCTCGAGCGCCTGCGCCGTCACGCGCGCGGCTGCCATGGCCTTGCCGGCCTCGGTTCCGGACTGGATGGCGCAGGCCTGGAGCAGCCGCTCGACCGTCACGAAGGAATCGCCTGCCCTGGTTGCCGCCTGCTCGGCGGCATCGAGCACCCGCACGGCATCCGTGTCGAGCCCGACCTGGTTGCCCCCAGTCACCTTCGGCAGGGTCGCAAGCTGCTGCTCGACGGCAACACGCGCTGCGGTGGCATCGCCGCCCGCCTGGGCGATCAGCCGGGTCGCCAGCCCTTCGCTGTCATCGAGCAGCGCCTTGAGCAGATGCGCGGACGAAATGCGCGGATGGCCTTCGCGGATCGCGATGGTCTGCGCTGCCTGGATGAACCCCCTGGCCCGGTCGGTGAATTTCTCGATGTTCATGGTCACTCCTATCCGCGCCTATCTAGTGTGGCTTTTGTGCAACAGAAGAGGGCGGCGCGCGATTTTTCTCAGGGAAGCGGAGCGGACTGCCCAGCTGCGAGCAGGTGAAGGGAGACGCGGTCCAGGCGCAGGCCCTCGCCCTTGCGCGGGCGGGCCTGTCTTGCATCGACAATGGTGACCGTGCCGCGGCCGACCGCAAGCACGCGCCCGGCTTCCACGATCATGGCCGTATCCTCGCCGATCCCGAAGCCGATCCGTGCCGCGCGCGGCAGGCGTTCGAGCGCGCGCACGAGGCGCGGCAGGCGATAGCGGGCGTCGAAATGCTGGTCGACCAGCCCATGGGCAAAGAAGCCAAGCCCGCGCCCGAGTCCTGGCTGGTCGGCACCGGGCGCTGCAACGCTCATGACCGGGTCCCCGCCGGTCAGCATCGGGTCGGACATGATGGCAGCACCCGCAGACGTTCCGGCGATCACGGCGCCCTGGGCCCGCGCCGAACGGATGGCCGCAAGCATGGAAGTCTCCGAGCCGTCCGCACCGACAAGAAGCGCAAGGATCCTTTCCTGGTCGCCGCCGGTGAACCAGATCACGCCGGCGCTGGCGAGCGTTGCGATCATGCCGTCGTCCGCGACATTGGCGGCCCAGGCGGATTCGTCTTCCGGGCTTTCCGGGTCGTCCACCAGGGCCACCCGGATCGGCCGGATCTCGTCGGCCTGCGCGCCATGGCGGACGAAGAGCTCCGCAGTGCGCGCAAGCGCGCGTGCAGGCTCCGCGGAAGCCGCAGGAACGATGGCAATGGTGCGCCGGTCGGCCGGGCGCCGGTCCAGCACGGCGCGTACGAGGGCTTCATTGTCGTCGGCAATGGCGCCGCCTGCAATCACGAGCGCGCCGGCCGCTGCTGCAGGGCCGGCCATGATCAGCCACAGGAGAAAAAGCATGCGGGTCATGCCGTGCTGATGCGCGCAAGCGCGGCAAGGCTCAAGGGCGCAAGTCATGAAAGGAAAGAGGCGTCCCGGTGTCCCGGGACGCCTCCAGTTCCCTGGACCTGGCGTATCAGTCGTCGCAGGGCTGGTGGCCGACCCGCAGGTGCTGCCGGGCGTCGGGCTGTTCGTTGTTGCAGGCGATCACATCGCCCTCCTGGATGGTGAGACGAACAGGCCAGGGCGCCCGATCCGTGGCCTTCCCGATGAAATTGTCGCGGATGAGGCACTGCTGGCACCGCCCGAAGGTGATCCCGTTGCTGTGGTCGGTGCGGACGTCGTTGCCGATCACCGAGATGCGGAAGGCGTGGGCATAACCGCCGAAATTATTGATGCCCTGCGCCCAGCCTTCCCAGGGGAAGAACATCTTGTTGCCCTGGACAAGGATATCCTCGCTCTCGCCCCACATCTGGATGCCGTCCGAATGGTCGCCGTCCCGCCACACGCCGCCATTGCGGGTGCAGTCGCGCTGCGAGATGCGGAAGGTGACGGTGCCGTCGGGCCAGGTGCATTCCTGGTCGCGCGGGTTGAACTCGGTGAAGAAGTTGTTGAGCACGCGGCTCTTCCGGATCGAGACGAGGTTTACCCCGTCAACCCGGATCTGGGTGAAGCGGGAGTTCTTGAGCGTGAGGTTCTGCGAGCTGAACCCATAGAAACCGCGCAGGGCGTTGCGGAACCAGACGCCGTCGATCGTCACGTTGTTGGAGCTGCGCATGTCGAGCGCACGGCCGGCGGCTGCATTTGGCGACGTCTCGATGATGCCGCCCCGCCAGGTCAGATTGTGGGCGCGGAGGAGGTAGAGGTGCCGGATGATGGCGCCGCGCCCCATGGCGGAGCCGGCCTCCACCGTGACCGGATTGGGAAGATTGGAAAGCGTGAGGTTGGTGCATTCGCCCCAGATGTGGATCACCGTGCCGGCCGCTGCGTTGCGCGCGGTTGCGGGCAGCTGCGAACAGTGGATCATCAGCTTGTCGGTCGGGGGGATGGACGGATTCGAGGCCGCAAGCGCGGCCGCCATGAGAATTGCCTGCATCATGTCTCTCCTGCCGTGGCGTGCTGGACCGGCAGTCCGTCCTTCCGTTTCCCGGCGACGCGCGGCCCGAAGCCCTGCAACGGCGAAGTCTGTCGCTTTTTTCCAATATTGTGCGTGTATCGAGATTAGGTTTGGACAACATTCACAAATAGGCGTGCATAAACCTTATGAAAAGACAAGTATAGCAGGATTTACCGAACATGCGTTCAGTTGATAAGCTTTAGGCCTTTCTGGCGTGAACCATTACGAAGCCCCGTGAACAATCGTCCCCGCCATCTCCTGCGAGACTCCAGCATTGCGCAGCGGCCGTGAATCAGGTCTTGGGCAGAGGCAGTCAGGTGGCTGGTCGCGTGCGCTCCGTCCTAGCGACAGGGGCCGACATGGCGGTACTGGGCGATGCTGCTGTACGGCAGCTTGCCGGTGATGCCCTGCGTGTGGACGACGAACAGGGCTGCATGATCCCGCCGGATGTCGGTGCGGCCGCTGTCGCCGCCCTGGCACGACCAGGTGACCGTTGCCCGGTCCGGATCGTTGCGCACCACCGTCACGCGGCAGGTCTCGCCCGGGCTCTCGTGCGCGAACAGCATCGGGGCCGGATCCTTGAGACAGATTCGCGTGCTGGCCTGGCCCCGGCCCGTGTGCACATCATAGGCGCCAGCGGGAAATCCGGAAGCGAACATGGCAAGCGGCGGTGGCGCCGCTGCTGCTCCCAATCCTGCCACTGCGAGGATCGCAGGAAGAAAATCACCCAGTCGCACGCGCCTTATATCGGCAAAAAACCGCCCGACTGCCAGATACGCAACCATTCCGGTTCCGACGCAGGAAACGTCAGATGTCGCCCAGCAGGGTGTCGACGATCCGGGTAGCTGCCTCCTCGGCGCTCATCGCCGTTGTGTCGATGTGGATCTCGGGATTCTCGGGCGCCTCGTAGGGGCTGTCGATCCCGGTGAAATTCTTGAGCATGCCAGCGCGTGCCTTGGCGTAGAGACCCTTCACATCGCGGGCTTCCGCCACTTCGAGCGGCGTGTCGATGAAGATCTCGAGGAACTCGCCTTCCGGGAGCATCTGGCGGACCATGGCCCGCTCCGCCCGGAAGGGGCTGATGAAGGCGGTGATGACGATGAGGCCGGCATCGGCCATCAGGCGTGCAACCTCGCCCACCCGCCGGATGTTCTCGATCCGGTCGGCCTCGGTGAACCCCAGGTCCCTGTTGAGGCCGTGGCGGACATTGTCCCCATCGAGCAGGAAGGTGTGCCGGTTCATCCGGTGCAGCTTCTTCTCGACGAGATTGGCGATCGTCGACTTGCCGGAACCGGAAAGCCCGGTGAACCACAGCACGGCCGGCTTCTGGTTCTTGAGACTGGCGCGCGCCTCGCGGCTGATGTCGAGCGCCTGCCAGTGGACATTCTGCGCCCGCCGCAGGGCGAAGTGCAGCATGCCCGCTGCGACGGTTGCATTCGTCTCGCGGTCGATCAGGATGAAGCCACCCAGCGTGCGGCTGTCGGCATAGGGCTCGAACACGATCGGCCGCTCGGTCCTCACTTCCGCGACACCGATGGCGTTGAGCTCCAGGGTCTTGGCCGCCAGATGCTCCATCGTGTTGACGTTCAGCACATATTTCGGCTGGGCGATGGTCGCCGAGACGGTCTGGGTGCCGATCTTCAGCCAGCAGGCGCGCCCCACGTGCAGCGGCTCGTCGTGCATCCACACGATGGTAGCCTCGAACTGGTCGGCCACCTGTGGCGGCGCATCGGCAGCGGCAATCACATTGCCGCGCGAGCAGTCGACCTCGTCGGCCAATGTCAGCGTGACCGACTGCCCGGCAATCGCCCCGGGCAGGTCCCCGTCCATGGTCACGATGCGGGCAACGGTGCTGGTCCTGCCCGACGGCAGCACGCGGACCCTGTCGCCCGGCCTGACCTGGCCGCTGGCGATCAGGCCGGAAAAGCCGCGGAAGTCGAGATTGGGTCGGTTCACCCATTGCACCGGCATGCGGAACGGCCGCTCCACGTCGCGCGCCGTGTCCACGTCCACGCTCTCCAGATGCCCGACGAGGGTTGGCCCGCGATACCAGGGGGTGTTTTCGGAGCGTGTCGTGATGTTGTCGCCGCGGAAGCCGGAGATCGGGATGGGAACGAACTCGCCAATCCCGATGGTCCGGGCGAAGTCCCGATATTCGCCCGCGATCGTCTCGAAGATGTCCTTCGCATAGCCGACGAGGTCCATCTTGTTGACCGCCAGCACGATGTGCCGGATGCCAAGGAGATGGGCGAGGTAGCTGTGCCGCCGCGTCTGGGTGAGCACGCCCTTGCGCGCGTCGACCAGGATGACGGCAAGGTCGGCAGTCGACGCGCCCGTCACCATGTTGCGGGTATATTGTTCATGGCCCGGCGTGTCGGCGACGATGAACTTCCGCTTCTCGGTTGCGAAGAAGCGATAGGCGACATCGATGGTGATGCCCTGCTCGCGCTCGGCGGACAGCCCGTCGACGAGAAGCGCGAAATCGAGCGCGTCGCCCTGGGTGCCGTGCTTGCGCGAATCCGACTGAAGGGCTGCCAGCTGGTCCTCGAAGATCATCTTCGAATCGTAGAGAAGCCGCCCGATGAGGGTGGACTTGCCATCGTCCACCGAGCCGCAGGTAAGGAACCGCAGCATGGACTTCGCCTGGTGGCGCGCGAGATAGGCCTCGATGTCGGTTGCCACCAGCTCGTCGGCGACATAGGCCGGAGTCGTGGGCGCGTCGGTCCGGTCCATCAGAAATAGCCTTCCTGCTTCTTCTTCTCCATCGACGCTGCCTCGTCATGGTCGACAGCGCGCCCCTGCCGCTCGCTGGTGGTGGCAAGCAGCATCTCCTGGATGACTTCCGAAAGCGTCGTCGCCCGGCTTTCGACGGCGCCCGTCAGCGGGAAGCAGCCCAGCGTCCGGAAGCGGATGGAGCGCATTTCCGGTGTCTCGCCTGGCAGCAGCCGGAAGCGGTCGTCATCCACCATAAGCAGCATGTTGCC
>JBDNCK010000071.1:0-7828 GCA_046719675.1 Sphingomonadaceae bacterium
CTGGCTCTGGCCGATCTTGTATTGCCCGACAAGGACAGGCCGCGTCGAGACAAGCTCCACCCCGCCGGCGACTCGCCCCTCGTAGAATTCCCCGGAATTGAGGGTGGCCACGAGATTGCCGTTGAAGCGGACCTCCGTTGCATCCTGCGTCGCCACCACCCGCACGACATTGCCAAGTGTGCCGGTGCGCGGGGTCTGCGCCAGATAATAGGTGGTGGACAGGACGTCGGTCGAAGGCATCTGCTCGACGATATGGTCGCAGGCCGTGACACCGGTGGGGATGTTGGTGCAGCGATTGCCGGAGAAGACGGCGATCGGCTTGTCGGAGGTGACCCGGCTGCCCGTCAGCTGCACGCCGGCGCCCGTCGTGTACATGTAGGTCTGGCCGGCATTCAGCGTCACCTGGAAGGGTGCGGCCCCCTTGGGCGCGAAATTGACGACCGTGTTGTCCTGGGTGGCCTGGACCGAGATCTGGTCCGGCTGGATATTGGCATAGCCCAGGGTGAAATAGTCGGTGCCAAGCGCTGCCCCGTCGATGAGATAGGTCATGTCGGTCGAGGCGGTGCGCCGGGAGAGGAAATAGCCCGAGACGGCCTGGGTCGACTCCACGCGAAACCCGCGGTCCTGCACGACGTTCGAGGACAGTTCCTGTCCGACCGGAAGCGTGATGACGGCAAAGCCCTCCGCCCCGAGATCGAAGGCCTGGTTGAAGCCGCCGGCACCGATCACGCTGCCGGTGGTGTTGGCTGCTCCGAAGATGAAGACCTGGCGGGTGCCGCCCGTGTCGAAATTCGGATTCATCTGGAAATAAAGCGTGTTGGCGTCCGCCGTCGACGCCAGGAGCAACGCCGCCATGGCGATGCCGGAAAATGCGCTTCTCACCCTTGAGTCCCCTACCGCCTGCCGGAGTTCCCGTCCGGCACGGGGCGCCCAAATTGTTATCGTTTGTTGACACCGCCATGCACCCATGGCCAAACCGGTGTCAACACTTTGTTGTCGTTAAACTTTTTCTCCGGACATATTTCCATCCTGAAACATGCATCTCACACATAGGCGATCCAGCGCCCCAGCGCACCGACAGCCAGCCACAGGCCCAGCGAAACGAGGGCAAGGAATCCGAGCGCTGCCGGCGCCTCTCCCCCCTTCCAGAGCAGGCGAAAGACCGCCGCGTTGAGAAGCGCCAGCCCCACGAGCCCGACCTTCCAGAGAAAAACGGGATTGCGTACGAGGGCGCGCGCGTCAGCCGCAAAGAGGATTGCGCCGGTCGCCAGCAGGAGCAGGAACCCGAGGACGGCAAGCGGCGTGAGGGTTGCGGCCAGGGGTGGGAGGGGAAGCTTGCGCCAGGCGCCCGCCAGCCGCAGATCAAGAAGGCCGATGGCCCCAAGCAGCAGGACAAGCCCAAGCAGATGCAGCGTGTTCGCAACCGGATAGGCAAGCGCGGACCCGCGCGCCCACTGGCCCAGCTGCGATGCCTCGATGGCGGCGGCGAGCGCCTCCAAGGGCTAGCGCAGCTCCACCGTCTTGTCGCCGACGATGATCCGCTCGATCCGCATCTCGCGGGTGCCGTCCGTGCGCGGATAGCCGATGAGCGTGACGGTCTGGCCCTTGTCCATCATGTCCTTGGAGAGGCCGCGCGCTTCCATCCGGCTGACGGGTGCGAGAATGACGTCCCAGATGGCGCCTTGCCACATCACCTTTGCCGTCGCGTGCGGGTTTGCCCACTCGAGATCCGACAGCGCGGCCTTCACTTCCAGCACCTGCGTCGCATCGTAACTCGACCAGCCGTGATGGGCCATGGCGGTGGCAACCGGCGCCATTGCGAGCAGCGCGCCGGCTGCCGCCAGGATGATCGTCCGCATGAAGCCTCCTCTTTGCAACGGCCGCCGGGGCCGATAGGACCACCGGAATGGCAGGCCATTCCAAGTTCAAGAACATCATGTATCGCAAGGGCGCGCAGGATGCCAAGCGCTCGCGCCTCTTTTCCAAGCTGGCCCGTGAGATCACCACGGCGGCCAAGCAGGGCAACAGCGACCCGGCCTTCAATCCCCGGCTGCGCGCCGTGATTGCAACGGCCAGGGCCGCCTCCATGCCCAAGGACAATATCGAGCGGGCCCTCCGGAAGGCCGAAGGCAATGACGCGGAAAACTACGAGGAGATCCGCTACGAAGGCTTCGGCCCTGGGGGCGTTGCCATCATCGTGGAGGCGCTCACCGACAATCGCAACCGGACGGCAACGGACGTGCGCACGGCCTTCGCGAAGAACGGCGGCAATGTCGGTTCCTCGGGCTCGGTTGCCCACCAGTTCGATCGCCTCGGGCTCATCACCTATCCCGCGTCGGCCGGCCGCGCTCGAAGCAGGCGCTGCGGATGTCGAATCGAACGAGGACGTCCATGAGATCTGGACAGCGCCGGACGCGCTGCACGAAGTCGCCAGGGCACTGGAAGCCCTGCTGGGGGAGCCGGCAGGCGCCAAGCTTGCCTGGCGGCCCCAGAGCCTTGTCGAGCTGTCGGCCGAGGATGCAAGGCAGCTCCTGAAGATGCTCGAGGCGCTCGAGGATTCCGACGATGTCCAGGCGGTCTATGGCAACCACGACATGAGCGACGAGGTGGCCGACGCGCTGGCATGAAAGCGGTGCGCCTTCTCGGGCTCGACCCTGGCCTCGCGCGGACCGGCTGGGGCCTGATCCAGGTGGAAGGCGCCCGTCTTGCGCACCTGGCGCACGGCACCATCACGACAAGAGCGGCCGACCCGCTTCCCGTGCGGCTGGCAACCCTGCACCGCGGTCTTGGCGACGTGCTGGCGGCACATCCCCCCGATGCAGTTGCGGTCGAGGAGGTCTTCCAGAACCGCAACCCGCAGTCGACGCTCAAGCTCGGCGAAGCGCGCGGCGTTGCCCTGCTGGCGGCCGGCCTTGCCGGACTTCCCCTGCATGAACTGGCAGCGCGGTTCGTGAAGAAGGCGCTGACGGGCACCGGCGCTGCGGAAAAGGCGCAGGTGGCGGCCATGGTCCAGCGCCTGCTGCCAACGGCAGGGCCGGTTACGGCGGATGCCGCCGACGCGCTGGCGGTCGCCATTGCGGCTGCCTCGACGCTGCGCACCCGGGCTGTCGCATGATCGCAGCCCTTGCCGGAACCGTTGCTGCCATCGGGGTCGACCATGCCGTCATCGACGTGAACGGCGTGGGCTATCTCGTGCATGGCTCTGCGCGCACGCTCGGCCGCCTAGCCCCTGACACGGCCGTGCGCCTGTACATCGAAACCCAGGTGCGCGAGGAGTCGATCACCCTGTTCGGCTTCGCGGATGTAGCCGAGCGCGACTGGTTCCGGCTGCTGACGGGTGTGCAGGGGGTCGGCGGCCGGCTGGCGCTTGCCATCCTCTCGACGCTGGCACCCGCCGATCTTGCCCGCGCGCTTGCCACCGAGGATCGCGCCATGATCGCCCGCACGCCTGGTGTCGGCCCGAAGCTTGCCGCGCGGCTGGTGACCGAGCTCAAGGGAACGGCACCAGCGCCTGCTGCTGGAAGTGCGCCGTCTGCCGCCCCGCTTCCGGCTGCCGCCAGCCGCGATGCGCTCTCGGCCCTGGCCAATCTCGGCTTTCGCGGGGCCGAGGCGGCAGCCGCGGTCGCTGCTGCGGAGCAGGCGCTTGGCGAGGGCGCGGATACCGCCGCCCTCATAAGGGAAGCGCTCAAACGGGCCGCCCGATGAGCGAAGAACGCCTGACATCCCCCGGCGTCCAGCCCACGGACTCGGATGCGGCCCTGCGCCCGCGGAGCCTTGCCGAGTTCGTCGGCCAGGCCGCTGCACGCGACAATCTCAGGGTCTTCATCGAAGCCGCGCGCAGCCGCGGCGAAGCGCTCGACCATGTGCTGCTTGCCGGCCCCCCCGGGCTTGGCAAGACGACGCTGGCCCAGATCGTCGCGCGCGAGCTTGGTGTCACCTTCCGGGCCACATCCGGCCCGGTCATCGCCAAGGCGGGCGATCTGGCAGCGCTGCTGACCAATCTCGAACCGCGCGACGTGCTCTTCATCGACGAGATCCACCGGCTGGCGCCGGCGGTGGAGGAAATCCTCTACCCCGCGATGGAGGATCGCGCGCTCGATCTCATGATCGGCGAAGGGCCGTCGGCGCGCTCGATTCGCATCGACCTCCCGCCCTTCACGCTGGTGGGAGCGACAACCCGTGCAGGGCTCGTCTCGCAACCCCTGCGCGACCGCTTCGGGATCCCGGTGCGGCTCGTCCTCTATTCCGAAGAGGAGCTCTTCCAGGTGGTGACGCGGGCTGCCACGCTGCTGGCGCTGCCGCTGACGCCCGAGGGCGCACGCGAGATCGCCCGCCGCTCGCGCGGCACGCCGCGGATCGCCGGCCGCCTGCTGCGCCGCGTTCGGGACTTTGCCGCCGGCCGCAGGGATCCTGTCGACCAGGCCTTTGCCGACCATGCGCTCACCCGCCTCGAGGTGGACGCCCTCGGCCTCGACGCGCAGGACCGGCGCTATCTCTGGATGATCGCCGACCTCTACAAGGGCGGGCCTGTTGGTGTGGAGACTCTGGCAGCCGGGCTGTCGGAAGCGCGCGACACGCTCGAAGACGTGGTGGAGCCCTTCCTGCTCCAGTCGGGTCTCATCGCGCGGACGGCCCGCGGGCGCGTGCTGAACCCGCCCGGCTGGGCGCATCTCGGGCTCAGGCCGCCAGCCGCACAGGTGCCACTGCCGCTCGACGACTCGCAAGAATGACCGTGGCGACGGCGAGCGATCGCGCGCAGGCTCCGCCCATGCCGAACACCCTTGCCACCCGCCGCGACGGCCCGATCCTCTGGGTCACGCTCGACCGCCCGCAGGTCATGAACGCCTACAATGCCGAAATGGGCGCCGAGCTTGTCGATGCCTTCCAGGCTGCGGACGCGGACGATTCCATCCGCGTCATTGTGCTGACGGGTGCCGGGCGGGTCTTCTGCGCGGGTGCTGACGTGTCGAAGGGCGCAGGCGCCTTCGAGGCGGAGGCCGGCAATTTCGGGCTTGAGGGGCGCAACAGCGACTTCATCTCGGCCATGTGGAACTGCCGCAAGCCCGCGATCGTCGCCTTCAATGGCGCGGCGGCCGGCGTCGGGCTGACGCTGGCGCTTCCCTGCGACATAAGGATCGCAGTGCCGACGGCACGGTTCGGCTGCGTCTTCACCCGCCGCGGCCTTGTTCCCGAAGCCGGGTCCGCCTGGTTCCTGCCACAGCTTGTCGGGCTGGGCACGGCGCTGCGCTGGTGCCTGACGGGCGCCATGGTTCCGGCCGAGGAAGCGCTTGCGGCCGGGCTCGTGTCGGAGCTGGTGGAACCAGACCTGCTTGTCGAGCGCGCGCGCGAGCTTGCGCTTGCCATTGCGGACAATACCGCGCCCGTTGCCACCGCGCTTGCCCGCCGCCTGCTCTGGCGCTTTGCCGGCGACCAGAGCCCCTGGGGGGCGCTTGCCGTCGATGCCCCGCTCAACATCGCGCTCGGGAGCAGCCCGGACGTACGCGAAGGCGTGGCGGCCTTCCTCGAGAAGCGCCTGCCTGCCTTTCCCGGCCGTGTGAGCAGCGATTTGCCCGACACCAGCCGATGGTGGATGTCCCGCCCGCCGCAGGGCTGATGCGTGCCCTTATCCTCCCGCCATGATGGGGCCGTTCGTGCAATCCCCGGCGATTTTGGCCCACGCCTCCGGGTTTTGACGTCGTAGCGCCGTCGGCGTCAGGCGGCTGGATGGCGGCCCTGATCCTTAACGCCGCACTTGCCACGGTCGGGGCTGAGGGATGCGCGCGGCGTGCCGTTCAAGAGGCCATGTCCTACTCCTGGTCGAAGAATGCGCTCGCAAGCGCTGCGCCCATCGAGGAAACCGTCACGCCCGTCTTCGAGATGTTGCTGCCCCGCGGCCGCATGGACGTGCGCATCCGGGTCACGCCCTATCCCAACGGCAGCCTCGCCCTCGAACTGCAGGACGCCGATGGCAAGGCCTTCTACTGGCCCACGCTTCCCTGCTGCCCCATCGCGCTTGCCGGCCTGCTTCCCGATGACGTGGCAGACCAGTCGGTGGTGGCGATCAAGCCCTCGGCCATCAAGAACGGCATGGCGCACTGCCTGGTGGAAGCCGGGCTGCTCACCGATCTCGACATCGAGATGCCGGTGGACCGCTACTGGGTGCGGCTGATGAAGGTCGAGTTCGAGAAGGCAAGACAGCTGGCGCAGGCGGCACCAGGCGCACCGCTGGTGCCCGAACCCTGGCGGCTGAAGCCGCTTCCCGTTCCGCCCGGCTGGAACGACACGGTCAAGCGGATCCAGCAGGCGATGCGCCGGCACGGGAAGCTGGTTTCCGATGCTGACGCGATGCTCGCCTGGGCTGCGGTTTCGCGCGCCATCAGCCCGATCCCGGCCCAATTGCCGCCAGCGATGGGCGCCATCCACGAAGCCCTTGCCGGCCTGTTCGAGGCCGAGGAGACGGAAGAGGAGCTGCCGCCTCCGGCCTGAGGCGGGCGCGGCTTGCCGCCGGCAGGGCGCCCGTCCATAGGCTTGGCCCATGCACGACCTGAAGCAGCTGCGCGCCGATCCGGCCGCCTTTGACCGGGCGCTCGCCCGGCGTGGCCTTGCGAATGCCGCAGCCGACGTGCTGGCAGCCGACGAGGGGCTGCGCGCCGTCCAGACGACGCTGCAGGCCGATCTCGCGCGGCGGAACGAAGCCTCGAAGGCCATTGGCGCTGCCATCGCGCAGGGTGCCCGTGACGAGGCGGAAAGGCTGAAGCTGGAAGTGGCAGCGCTCAAGGACCGGATTGCCCGCAGCGAGGAAGCCGAGCGCCAGGCGCAGGCCGCCGTCGAGCGCATCCTGGCAGCCCTTCCCAATCTTCCGGCCGATGATGTCCCCGACGGGCTCGACGAGAGCGGCAATGTGGAAGTGAAGCGCCTTGGGGAGGCCCGCGAATTCGGAAGCGAGCATGATGTGCTTGCCGCCCGCCTCGGCTTCGATCCGGAGGCCGCCGCGCGCCTCGCGGGCAGCCGCTTTGCCGTGCTCAAGGGCGGCCTTGCCCGGCTGCACCGTGCGCTCGGCCAGTTCATGCTCGACCATCATGTCGCGCGCGGCTGGACGGAAGTGGCCCCCCCGCTTCTCGTGCGCGAGGAAGCGATGTTCGGAACCGCGCAGCTGCCCAAGTTCCGGGACGACCAGTTCGAGACGACCGATGGGCGCTGGCTGATCCCGACGGCCGAGGTCAGCCTCACCAATCTGGTGCGCGAGCAGATCCTCGATGCCGGCACCCTGCCGCTGCGCCTGGCGGCGCTCACGCCCTGCTTCCGCAAGGAGGCAGGGGCGGCCGGCCGCGACACGCGCGGCCTCATCCGGCAGCACCAGTTCGACAAGGTGGAGCTTGTCACGATCTGCCTGCCCGAACAGGCACAGGCCGAGCAGGCGCATATGGTGGCAGCCGCCGAAGCGGTTCTGGAAGCGCTTGGCCTTCCCTACCGGCGGATGCTGCTGTGCGCCGGGGACATGGGATTCGCCGCCCGGCGGACCTTCGATCTCGAAGTCTGGCTGCCGGGGGCCAACTGCTGGCGCGAGATTTCCTCCATTTCCTGGTGCGGGGATTTCCAGGCGCGGCGGATGGAGGCGCGCTACCGTGCTGCCGGCGAGAAGGGAACGCGGTTCGTCCACACCCTCAACGGCTCGGGCGTGGCGGTCGGCCGGGCGCTGGTGGCGGTGCTTGAAAACCACCAGCAACCCGATGGTGCCATTGCCATCCCCGCGCCGCTTCGCCCCTGGATGGGCGGCCTTGAAGTCCTTGCTCCGGAGCCCTGATGCGCATCCTTCTCACCAATGACG
>JBDNCK010000072.1:0-7797 GCA_046719675.1 Sphingomonadaceae bacterium
CAGCTTGTGCAAGCGATTCCACCGTCCGCGTGCGCAGCCAGCCGACGGGCAGGTGGAACAGCAGGTCCTTCACCCGCCTGATACCCAGCCGCTCCAGCCGCCGCGCCATGGTGGGGCCGACTCGCGGCAGCGATGTCACATCCGCGAACAGGGGATTGAGCACATCGGGCCGCACGCCTAGGGCGCCTAGCGCGAAGCATCGGCGGCCTGCAAACCGGCAGGCCGTCCTGATCCCGTTGGAGGAGGCATGGACCTGGACGTCCGAAGGAAGCGCGCCCTCTGGCGGGCGAACCATCGCGGCACGAAGGAGGCCGATCTGGTCATCGGCGGCTTTGCCGCACGCCACCTTGAATCGATGGACGAGCCGGCACTCGCCTGGTTCGAGCTGCTGCTCGAGGAGCAGGACGTGGATATCCTTGCCTGGGCGTTCGGCACGGCCGCGCCACCGCCAGCCCTTTGCGGACCGCTGATGGACCGGCTGGTGGCGCTGGATTACGTCACCATCAGCCGATGAACGAGCTGGCAGGGCTGACCCGGGCAGCCGCGCCCGTCACGCTCGGGGGCGTGCCTGCGGGCATGTTGCCATGGGTGATGGCCGATTGCGCGCGGCTGGCCTTTGCCGGGGGCGGCCGCGCCGTGCTGGTCGCCCCTGACGAGGCATCGGCACGCGCGGCGGCCGAATGCGCGCCCGTGTTCGCGCCGGAAATCGCAACGCTCGTGCTGCCGGCGTGGGACTGCCTGCCCTATGATCGCGCGTCGCCGGCTCACACCGTTCTTGCCGAGCGGATCGCAACGCTTGCCGCTCTGCTCGAGCCTCCGGAAGCACCCACCCTCCTGGTGACAACGGCCGCGGCTGCGACCCAGCGCCTGCTCACGCGCGAGGCGGTCGAGGCGCACAGCCGCGCCTTTCGCGTCGGCGACCGGATCGCGCGCGAGGATCTCGTCGCGCTGCTGCTGCGGACCGGCCATGTGCGGGCTGACACCGTGCGCGACCATGGCGAGTTCGCCTCGCGCGGCGGGCTTCTCGACGTGATGCCGGCCGGCGAGGAGCTGCTCCTGCGGCTCGACTTCTTCGGTGACGAGCTGGAAGCCATCCGCGAGGTCGATCCGGTCTCGCAGCGCACCGTCGGCCGGCGATCGGCCCTTCGCCTGCTGCCCAGCTCCGAGGTGCTGCTCGACGAGGAGCGGACCCGGCGGTTCCGGCAGGGCTTTCTCGCAGCCTTTGGCGCGCAGGCCTCGGCTGATCCGCTCTACCAGGCGATCTCGGAAGGCCGGCGCCCGGCAGGGGCCGAGCATTTCCTGCCGCTGTTCGAGGAGCGGCTGTCGACGCTGTTCGACTGGCTGGGCCCGTCCGACCTGCTGGTGCGCAGTTCGGGCACGGATGCAGCGGCCGCAGAGCGGTTCGAGGCCATCGCGGATTATCACCAGAACCGGGTGACGGCGCTTGCGGAAGGCAGCAAGCGCAAGTTCGGGGCGGCCATCTATCGCCCGCTGGCGCCAGATGCGCTCTACCTCGCGAAAGACGAATGGACCCAATGCCTTGCCGCGGCGCCGGTGCATGCCGCGAGCCCGTTTCCGGGCGAGGGGCTGGATCTGGGCGGACGCCCACCGCGCGACTTCGCAGCCGACCGCCAGGCCGCCGAGGGAGGCGGAACCAGCGTGTACGCAGCGCTTGCCGCCCGCATTGCTGCCGCGCGCGCCGAAGGCAGGCGGGTGGTGGTGGCAGCGGTCAGCGAAGGCAGCCGCGACCGGCTGCAGGGCCTGCTTGCCGAGGCCGGCGTGCCCTGCATCGTCGCCGTGCCGGGGTTTCAGCAGGCGCTTGGTGTTGCCGCAGCCGGGCAGACCCCGCTGCTCGTCCTGCCGCTGGACCATGGCTTCCGCCGCACGCTTGGCGACGGCAGCGCGCTCGAGCTGTGGACGGAGCAGGACATGCTGGGCGACAGGCTCGCCACGCGCCGCCGCAAGGCCCGCGCCGCGGACGCCTTCCTCAGGGAGCTGCAGGTCCTCAATGCCGGCGAGCTCGTCGTCCATGAGGAACATGGCATCGGCCGCTATCTGGGCCTGCAGTCGATCACCGCCGGCGGCAGCCCGCACGATACCGTGGCGCTGGAATATGCCGGCGGCGACAAGCTCTATGTGCCGGTCGAGAATCTCGACGTGCTGTCGCGCTATGGCTCCGGGTCGGAAGGCGTCGTCCTCGACCGGCTGGGCGGCACCGCCTGGGCACAGCGCAAGGCGCGGATGAAGGAGCGCATCCGCGAGATTGCCAACGATCTCCTGAAGGTGGCAGCCGCGCGCGCCACCCGCCCGGCCGATGTGCTGGTGCCTGACCCTGCGCTCTATGGCGCCTTCGTGGAACGCTTCCCCTGGGCGGAGACGGAGGACCAGCTGAAGGCCACCGCCGACGTCCTGGAAGACCTGGCGGCCGGCCGGCCCATGGATCGCCTCGTGTGCGGCGACGTCGGGTTCGGCAAGACGGAAGTGGCGCTGCGCGCGGCGTTTGCCGCGGCCATCGCGGGCGTGCAGGTCGCCGTCATCTGCCCGACGACGCTGCTCGCCCGCCAGCACGCCGAGACCTTCCGCGAACGGTTCCGCGGCTTTCCGCTGCGGGTGGGCGCGCTTTCGCGGCTGGTCGGCGCCGCCGAGGCGCGCGCCACGCGCGACGGCCTCGCCGACGGGACGATCGACATCGTGGTAGGCACCCATGCCCTGCTGGCAAAGGGCGTGGCCTTCCGGCGCCTCGGCCTCGTCATCGTCGATGAGGAGCAGCGCTTCGGCGTTGCCCACAAGGAGCGCCTGAAGGCGCTGCGCACCGATGTCCATGTGCTGACCCTGACAGCAACGCCGATCCCGCGCACGCTGCAGATGGCGCTTTCGGGCCTGCGCGAGCTTTCGATCATCGCAACGCCGCCGGTTGACCGGCTGGCGGTGCGCACCACGGTTGCGCCCTTCGATCCCGTGGTGGTGCGCGAAGCGCTGCTGCGCGAGCATGTGCGCGGCGGCCAGAGCTTCATCGTGGTGCCGCGCATCGCCGACCTGCCCGACATCGAGGACTATCTGCGCAGCGAAGTGCCGGAAGTGCGCTTCGTGACCGCCCATGGCCAGATGGCGGCCGGCGAGATCGAGGAGCGGATGACCGCCTTCTACGAGCACCGGTTCGACGTGCTGCTGGCTACCACCATCGTCGAATCCGGCCTCGACATTCCCAATGCCAACACCCTCATCGTCCACCGCGCCGACATGTTCGGGCTGGCCCAGCTCTACCAGCTGCGCGGCCGGGTGGGCCGCGCCAAGCGGCGCGCCTATGCGCTGCTGACAACGGCGCCTGACGGCAGCATGACGGCAGCTGCCGAAAAGCGGCTGCAGGTGCTGGCCGGCCTCGATTCGCTGGGCGCCGGCTTCGAGCTTGCCAGCCACGACCTCGACCAGCGCGGCGCCGGCAATCTGCTGGGCGACGAACAGTCGGGCCATATCCGCGAAGTCGGCTTCGAACTCTACCAGTCGATGCTCGAGGACGCGATCCTCGCCGCCAAGGCCGAGGCGTCGGGGCTGAAGCCGCCTGACGATCCGCTCTCGCCCAGCATCACCACCGACGCGCCGGTGATGATCCCGGAGACCTATGTGCCGGATCTGGCGCTGCGCATGGGGCTCTATCGCCGCGCTGCCGACCTTTCCAACAGCGACGAGATCGAGGCGTTTGCCGCCGAACTGGTGGACCGTTTCGGCAAGCTGCCGGCGGAAACCGCCAATCTCCTGAAGGTGGTCGAAGCCAAGATCGCCGCGCGCAAGGCCGGCATCCAGAAGCTGGAGGCGGGCCCGCGCGGGCTTCTTGCAAGCTTTGCTGCCACCGGATTTCCCGCGCCGCAGCGGCTGGTGAGCTGGCTCGAGGCGCAGAAGGGTGCCGCCAGGCTGCGTCCGGACCAGAAGCTGTTCCTCGCCCGCGACCTGCCGACGCCTGCCCACCGGCTGGCCGGTGCGCTTGCCTTCGCACGCGCGCTGGCGAAGCTTTCGGAACCTGTGAGCCAAGCCGCCAGAACGGCCCCGGCGGCGCGCAGGATGGCGATCGGCAGCTTCAAGGCCCGTCGTTGACAGGCTTTCGCCGGACTGTCCTCATTGTCGCGATCCTGAACCTCCTGTGGTTCGGAGTCGAACTGGTCGTGGCGCTTCGCATCGACTCGCTCGCCCTGCTTGCCGACAGCGCCGACTTCCTCGAGGATGCCAGTGTCTATTTCCTGATCGCTGCTGCCGTCGGCTGGTCGGCGCGGGCGAAAATCCGGGTCGGCAGGCTGCTGGCCGCCCTGATGCTCATCCCGGTTGTCGCCTTCCTGTGGACCCTTTCCGGAAAGCTTGCCGCCCCGGCCGTTCCGCATCCCCTCCCCCTTTCCCTCGTCGGGGCAGGGGCGCTTGCGATCAACCTATCCTGCGCCTTCCTGCTGGCGCGGTTCCGCCGCGGTGCCGGCAGCCTCACGCGCGCGGCCTTCCTGTCGGCGCGCAACGATGCGCTGGCCAATGTCGCCATCATCGCCGCTGCCGGCATCACGGCGCTTTCGCCCTCCATCTGGCCTGATCTGCTGGTTGGCCTTGGAATCGCGTTCCTCAATCTCGATGCAGCCCGGCAGGTGCTGGCAGCCGCCCGCCGGGAAGCGCAGGCGCAGGCACAAGGGCAGCTGCCGACCTCGCCAAGAAAAAGCCGACTGGCAATCGCGCCTTTCGGGACTAGAAGGGGAGGCATGGCGCGCCAGCCACAACGCCCGCTCGTCGACGGCTTCGGCCGGCGCATCACCTATGTCCGCCTGTCGGTCACGGATCGCTGCGACTTCCGCTGCACCTATTGCATGCCGATGGACCAGGTCTTCCTGCCGAAGAAGGATGTGCTGAGCCTCGAGGAGCTGGAGCAGATCGCCGCTGCCTTCATCGCGCGCGGCGTCACCCGCATCCGCCTGACCGGCGGCGAGCCGCTGGTGCGCAAGGGCTTTCCCGAGCTCGCCCGCGCTATTGGCCGGCACCTGGGCCACGGCCTTGAGGAACTGACGCTCACCACCAACGGCTCGCAGCTGGCGCGGCATGCCGAGGCGCTGTTCGCAGCCGGTATCCGGCGGGTGAATGTCAGCCTCGACAGCCTCGATCCCGAACGCTTCCGCCGAATCACCCGGCGCGGGGAGCTGGCGCCCGTGCTGGAGGGCATTGCCGCCGCCCAGGCGGCCGGCCTTGCGATCAAGATCAACATGGTGGCGCTGAAAGGCCTGAACGAGGACGAGATCCTGCCCATGGCCGCCTGGTGCGCCGGGCGCGGCTTTGCGCTCACCTTCATCGAGACGATGCCGCTCGGCCTCATCGAGGAGGACCGGACGGACCGCTACCTGCCGCTGACCGAAGTGCGCCGCCTGCTGGAAGAGCGCTACACGCTCCAGCCGCTTGCCGAGCGCACCGGCGGCCCGGCCCGCTATGTGCGGGTCGCCGAAACCGGCCAGAAGCTCGGCTTCATCACGCCGCTCACCCACAATTTCTGCGAAAGCTGCAACCGGGTGCGGGTGACGGCGACCGGCACCCTCTTCATGTGCCTCGGCCAGGCCGACCGCGTGGAACTGCGCGATCTGCTGCGCGCCGGTGGCCCGGCGGCGCTGGATGCCGCCCTTGACGAAGCGATGCGCCTGAAGCCCAAAGGCCATGATTTCGTGATCGCGCGGCGCGGGGCGCCACCCGCACTGTCCCGCCCGATGGCGATGACGGGCGGCTGAGCGCCCCTTGCAGGCAGCCCTGTTCGTGTCCGACACGCCGGCCGCGCGCGAAGCGGAAGCGGAACTGCGCGCGCGCTACCGCTTTGCCGAGCCGGCCGACGCCAGGGTCATCGTGGCGCTGGGGGGAGACGGGTTCCTGCTCGCGCTCCTGCACCGGCTGCTCGATGGCGATGTTCATCTCCCGGTGTTCGGCATGAACCGGGGCACGGTGGGCTTTCTCATGAACGACTGGTCCCCCGACAAGCTGCCGGAGCGGCTGGAAGCCGCGCGTGGCTTTGCGCTGCGACCGCTGACCATGACGGCCATCTCGCAGTCGGGGGCAACCGTCGTCTCGCCGGCATTCAACGAAGTGTCGCTGCTGCGCGAGACCCGCCAGGCCGCACGGATCGAGATCGCCATCGATGGCAAGGTGCGGATGCCGGAGCTTTCCTGCGACGGCGTGCTGGTGGCCACACCCGCTGGCTCGACGGCCTATAATCTCTCGGTCAACGGGCCCATCCTGCCGCTTGAATCGGATCTTGTCGCGCTGACCGCCATCAGCCCGTTCCGGCCGCGCCGCTGGCACGGGGCGCTGCTGCCCAATCGGTCGGTGGTGGAATTCCGGATGCTGGAGGCAGACCGCCGGCCCGTGTCGGCTGTGGCCGACCAGGTGGAGGTGCGCGATGTCACCCATGTGCGGGTGGCCACCGACTTCGGCCGGGCGCTGGAACTGCTGTTCGACCCGGAATATGCGCTCGACGACCGGATCTTCGCCGAGCAGTTCCTGACCTGAGGGAGGAAAACATGCCTTATGTTCGCGATGATGTGCAGACTGCGCTTGCGCTGATGGCCTCGGCCGGCGGCCCGCAGATGCACGAGGTGGACCCGGAAACCGCCCGGCAGATGATGGCGATGATGTCGGCGACGATGGAGCGCCCGGCGCCCGGGCTTCACCGCAAGGAAGACACCAGCTTCCCCGGGCCGGCAGGGCCGGTTCCGGTGCGCATCTACCAGCGCGACATGCCGGAGTCGGAAGGCCCGGTGCTCACCTATTTTCACGGCGGCGGCTGGGTGATCGGCAATATCGAAAGCCATGATTCGCTGTGCGCGGAAATCGCGCTCCAGACGGGCTGGACGGTCGTCTCGGTGGACTATCGGCTGGCGCCCGAGCACCGTTTCCCGGCCGCAACCGAGGACTGCATCGCAGCTGCCCGCTGGGTGGCGCAATCGCCCGCGGACATCGGCCACATGGTGACGGGCCAGATCCTTGCCGGCGATTCGGCAGGCGGCAATCTTGCAGCGGCCGTCTCGCGCGAGCTGGCGGGCGAAGTGCCGCTGCTTGCGCAATGGCTTATCTATCCCGGGACGGACATGGCAGCAGCCGGCGGCTCGATGGACGAATTCGCCGAAGGGTTCCTGCTCACCCGCGACTCCATGCTCTGGTTCATGGCCCATTACGCGCCGGACCCGGCCCACCGCTGGGCCTCCCCGCTCCATGCCGAGGAGTGGGACGGACTTCCGCCCGCGCTCGTCTTCACCTGCTCGCTCGACCCGCTGCGCGACCAGGGCCGCGCCTATGCCGCGCGCCTGATCGAGACCGGCCACCGCGTCTTCTATCGCGAGGCAAAGGGCCAGATCCACGGCTGCGTGCAGCTGCGCGGAGGGATCCCCTCGGCCCAGGAGGATCTTCTGGGCCAGCTCCAGGACCTCAAGGCCCTCATCGCGTGAGCGAGCTTCCCTATCGCCCGGGCGTCGGCATCATGCTGCTCAACGCCGACAACCGCGCCTTCGTCGGCCAGCGGATCGATTCGGTCGTGGAGGCCTGGCAGATGCCGCAGGGCGGGATCGACGAGGGCGAGGATCCGCTGACGGCCGCGATGCGGGAACTGGAAGAGGAAACCGGAGTTCCGGGCCGCCTTACCCGGCTGCTTGCCGAAACCAGCGACTGGCTGAGCTATGATCTGCCCGACGAGCTCATGGGGCGGATCTGGGGCGGGAAATATCGTGGCCAGCGCCAGAAATGGTTTGCGCTGCGGTTCCTCGGCAGCGATGCCGATGTGAACATCGCCACCCCCCACCA
>JBDNCK010000073.1:0-7757 GCA_046719675.1 Sphingomonadaceae bacterium
GCCGTCAGCAACGGCGCCGCCCACGGCATCAGGGCGATCACGCCGCCTGCTTCAGCTCCGCGTCCGCCGTCTGCCAGTCCCGCGAGACCAGCTGTTCCTCGATGGCCGTGCGCGTCTCGAGCTGGCCGTTCCGGATCCAGTGCCAGGTGCGGCAGCGCTTCGTGCCGTCATCGGAGAGCTGGATCATCTCGTAGAGATAGAGCTCCGGGTCGCCGGTGCGCTGCCAGTAGAGCACCACCGTGCGCAGCTTGTCATCCAGCGGGAGCTCGGCCGCCCAGCCCTGGATCAGATCATTGTCCCACCAGATGCGCCCTTCGCGATACTCGGCCGGAAAATCGCGGACCTCCCGCCGGCCATCGGCCCACTCGTAGATGTTCGTCTGGTGATAGGGATAGGGCCCGGATTCGGGAAAGCGGCACAGCAGCTTCGACTTGTGCTCGTCCACCAGCTTTCCCGTTGCGTCGTAGTAGCGGTAGGTCCCTTCCCACACGCCTTCATGGCGGGCGAGCAGCGGCATGTCCTCGCGAATACCCATGGTCTCCTCCTTCTACCTTGCTTGTGAAGCTTCAAGACAGGCGCCGAGCAGGGCTGGTGCAGCCGATGCCCTGAGCAGCGCCAGATGACGTATGGCAAGACGTTCCGGCTCGGCATCGGCCGGATCAAAGTCAATGGCATTGGCAGCCATTGGCTGGAACCAGGGATCGAAGAAGGTGGCCGCGCGCACCGCCCCCCAGGCGCGGTGCAGATGCTCGCCGAAGCGGCAGGGCGTGACATCGGGCAGGCCCATGGCGCGCCAGTCCGCGATGGCGCCGCGCGGGCGGGGGCCGGCTTCATGCTGCACGCCCAGGCGCGCAGCAACAGCTGCAGCAAGAACATCCGACCAGCCTTCTCCGGCAACCGACCGGATGGTGGCACAAGACGCGGTGACGCCCGCCACGATCACCTCTGCCCAGGACGCAAGATCGGTTGCCGCATCCGCCCACCCGTCCGAAAGGCCGTGGCCCGGGCAATCGAGCGCGAGCGTGCCCGTCGGCGCCAGCGCGCCTGCCGATCCGGGGGCATGCAGCCACAGGCGCTCCCCCTCGCCCTGCCAGTGCAGCAGCCCCTGGAAGCCGCCCGCGGTGACCTCGACGAAGCCCTCGTCCGGCGTGACCGGCACTTGCGCAAGCATGGGGGCAGGATGCGCTGCCACCCATTGCTTCGCTGCTGCTGCCAGATCGGCCGGTGCTGGCACCTTGCGCGCCTGCCAGCCTTCCGGCAGCACCCCCAGCCTGTCGATATGGGCCTGCAGCGGATCGCCGTCATAGGCTGCGATCAGCACGGGCGGCACGGGGGCGTCGGGCGCCGGAATGTCCCGGGGTGCCGCCAGCACTGCCCCATAGCCCAGCGTATAGGCATTGCCCGAGGTAAGGATCTCCATCACCATCTCGTGGATCTTCGCCGGGTCGGCGCCGGCGATCCCCAGGCGATTGGCGGGCGTGGCGCGATACCAGGGGAAGAACCAGCTCTGCTCGAGCACCCGGTTCCAGGCGAAGGCCAGATGCTCCCCATAGGCGAGCGGATGGAAGGGCGGCGTGTAGCGCGCGCCGAAGTCGGCCTGTTCCTCGGCCGTCCACACGGCATAGCCGCCGCAGGCAACCGCGGTGAACCGGTGCGGCGCCTTGCGGATGGCCGTCATCAGGATGATGGCGCCGGAATGAAAGCCATAGGCGGCAATCCGCGCGATCCCCATGGCATCGAGGAAGGCGAGGACGGCATCGGCATAGTCGCCGATGGCGGGCCTTGCGATGGGCAGCGGCGCGGACTGGCCAAAGCCCGGCGTGTCGGGGGCGATCAGCGTGAACTCCTCCGCCCATTCGCGCATCAGCGGCTCCCACTCCGCCGAGGAGCGCGGGGACTGGTGGACGAGGAGCACCGGCGGGCCCTCGCCCATGCGCCGGTAATGGACGCGGCGGCGGCTGCCATCCGGGTTGGCGACATCCACGAAATGCCGGGTCAGCCGCATTCGACAAGCTCCATCCGTTCCTCCGACGGCCCGATCACCGAAGCGACGCGGGCCCCGCGATAGAGCGGCCCCTGCCGCACGACCGGCGGCTCGAGGAAGGGCACGGCGACTTTGTCCAGGGAGCGGACAGCAAAGGTGACAAGCGCATTGCCCGGCGGCAGTTCGCCGGGCGCGCGCGGGCGATGGCGGGCGGCTTCGGGATAGCCGTCCACCTCGCTTGCCGGCATGCGGCCCACCTTCGTCATCGTCATCGTCGTCAGATGATCGGCCGGCAGGCCGAAACTGTCATTGATCATCGAATAGGGGATGGTGAAGCTCTCCCCTTCCTCGAAGCCCAGCGCCTCGACATGGAAGCGCACCGTGGCGGCGCGATCCTCGGCTGCCAGCACGGCGATGAACATGCGGTCCACCTCGGCCTGGGCATGCGGCAGGTCGAGCCCGGACATCCGGCTTTCCAGGACGGTGTTGAGATAGAGCACCTCGCCCGAGCGGCCGGCCACCTGGAAGGGGATGAAGTTGGAAAAGCCCGGCACCAGCTTCGGTGCGCCGAGCACGCGGAAGGCCTCCTGGTCGATCCGCGCGTGGAGCGCGAAGGCATCGCGCACCGTCAGCTCGAAGGCGGCCCAGCCATAGCTTCTAAGTGGCCGATGGTCGGGCACCGGCGTGCCGCGCACCAGCCGCAGGAAGCCGCCGGAGCCGCCTTCGCGCGGGGCCAGAAGCGCATAGGGCTGCGCAACCTGCGCAGGCGCGCCCCAGCTGCGCGCAAGATCCGGCGAAACCCGCCCCTCCTCGACCACCTCGAGCGCCAGCTCGCGCCGGTAATCGGCGAGCGCGGCGGCGAAATCCGGCGCCACCACCGTGCCGCACAACAGCCCGCCATGGGTGAACACGCCCGACATTTGTCCGGACAATTGCATGGCGCCCGCGCGCGCGCTACCCCCTTTTCCCCATGAGCGATCTGGCTGGAACCCGCATGGTGGAGGATGGCCGCACCGCGCGCGCCATCTTCGAGGATGTGATGGCAAACCCGGGGCGCGCCCGCTTCGGCTTTGGCGCGCGGCTGGCGGTGGTGAATGTCGATCTGCAGCGCGCCTACACCGACATCCACGCCTTCCGAACGGCCTATGAGACCGACCCGGACCAGATCGGCCACATCAACCGCCTGTCGGCAGCCGCCCGTGCTGCCGGCATGCCCGTCGTCTGGACGCGGGTGGGCTATCGGCCGGACGGCGCCGATGCCGGTGTCTGGGGCACGCGCACCAACACGCCCGATTCGCTCCAGAACATCGCGATCGGCAGCGAACGCCACCAGTTCGACCCCCGCTGCGACGTGCAGGCAGAGGATCTCGAATTCACCAAGCGGATGCCGTCTGCCTTCTTCGAGACGCCCCTGCGCTCCTGGCTGCAGTGGCATGGCGTGGACACGGTGGTGGTGACAGGCGGCTCCACCTCCGGCTGCGTGCGCGCAACCGCCGTCGATTCGCTGTCGCACGGCTTTCGCACGATCGTGCCGGTGGAAACCTGCGCCGACAAGCACGCAAGCTTCCACTTCGCAAACCTGACCGACCTCGCGCTCAAATATGCCGATGTCCTGCCCGTGGCCGAGGTGATCGCCTGGCTCAGGGCGCGTGCGACGGGATGAGCAGATACTCCGTCTGCCGCCCGTCGATGTAGCGGACCTGCCGCCCATCGAACAGCGCGTTCACCTCGGTGCGGAAGGGCACCAGCTGCCCGCCCCATTCGGGGACCGCCTCGCTGTGCGACAGCTCGATGGCCCACAGGGTGTTGGGGCGCAGCCGGTGCTCGCCCTTCTCGGTGGGTTGCTGATTGTCCCAGAAGCCGATCGCAGCACCAGCCCCATGGCCGTGCTTGCCGACGGGGTGGGAATAGATGCTGGGGTTGAGGCCGGCCGCGATCGCCTTGCGGCGGGCCTCGCCGAGGATCTCGTTTCCTGAACGACCCGTTGCAAACGACGAGGTGAGCGCATCCTGCACCCGATTGGCATTGGCCAGCCCGCGCCTGAGGCCTGCAGGCGCTTCCGTCTCGCCCGGCTTCAGCACATAGGCGAAGGTCTGGGTGTCGGTGGCAAGCCCGAGGTAGAGGATCCCGATGTCGGTCCACACAAGATCGCCCGGCTGGATGACGGCATTGCCCGTCAGTTCGCCTGCCGCCCCTTCGCGGAAGATCGCAACCGAAGGGTGAAACCAGGTGTCGAGCTTCGCTTGCGCAATCCGCTCGCGATACCACCACTGGAGATCTGCTGCCGTCGTCACGCCCGGCTGGATCGCGGCGCCCGAAAGCCCCTCGCGGATGATGGCATGGGCTGTCTTCACGACATCGCCGTACAGCTCGATTTCCGCTGGCGTGCGCGTCTCGAGCCAGGCGATGGCGAGCGGCTCGGCCGACACCAGCCGCTGGCGGAAGTCCGGTGACAGGGCCTGCGTGAGGCCCCGATACTCCCCTGCCGTGAGGCCATCGGCAAAAGCGGAACCGGACGAGACGTTGATCCCGATGCGCCGGGGGTTTCGCTCGGCCACGATCGCTGCCAGCCGCTGCCACTGGTCGGGCTCCTCCTCCGGCACCCATGCGGGTTCGAACAGGCCGCCCAGCCCATAGCGGCTGACGGTCAGCCGCTCGACCGGCTGGCCGGGGCCGGGATCGTGTAGGACGAGGATCGTCCGGCGGCGCGCGTGGAAGCTGGTGGCGTTCAGCATCGTCGCCAGCACCGGGTCTTCATTATATTCCCGCGCGACGAGGATCCACATGTCGATCCCGGCCTCGCGCATGAGACCGGGCAGCAGCGTGTCGAGACGATCCTTGAGGATGCGATCGGTAATGGCAGCGCGCTCGCGCAAGGGCAGCGTCTCTGTCGCCGCTGCAGGTGCCGCAAGAAGGAGGGCAAGAAGAAGGATCCAGCGCATGCGTCCTCGCTAGCCCGCAGCGCGCAGTCGCGCCACCCTTCTGCGCCGGGGGCGAACGCGCTAGGCGCTCTGCGATGTTCCTGTCCGACCTCGCCAGCCGCGCGCAGGCGCTCGACGCGGCCGATCCGCTGGCCGGATTCCGTGCGCGCCTCGCACTGCCCGAAGGCCTCATCTATCTGGACGGCAATTCGCTTGGCGCGCTTCCAGTGGCCACGCTCGCCCGGCTGCAGCAGGTGGTGGCGCGCGAATGGGGCCAGGGGCTCATCGGATCCTGGAACGCGGCCGGCTGGATCGAGGCTCCGGCGCGCATCGGTGCGACGATCGCGCCGCTCATCGGCGCGCAGCCGCAGGAAGTGACGGTGTGCGATTCGGTCTCCGTCAATCTTTTCAAGCTGGTCGTGGCAGCCCTGCGGTTGCGGCCGGGCCGGCGGGTGGTGCTGGTGGAGGAGGGGGATTTTCCAACCGATGGCCAGGTGGCGCAGGCGGCCGCCCGGCTGGCGGGCGGGGAAGTGCGCGCCATTCCCCGCGCAGCCCTCGGCCCTGCCCTTTCGCCCGAGGTTGCGCTGCTGCTGCTGTCCCATGTTCACTACCGCACGGCTGCCGTCCATGACATGGCGGCGATGACCGCGGCGGCCCACGCGGCCGGCAGCCTCATCCTGTGGGATCTTTCGCACAGCACCGGCGCCGTCGAAGTGGAGCTGGGAGCGGCGGACTTTGCGGTGGGATGCGGTTACAAGTATCTGCACGGAGGCCCGGGCGCGCCGGCCTTCGTGTTCGTCGCCGGGCGTCACCAGGACAGGCTCGACCAGCCGATTGCCGGCTGGATGGGCCATGCCGAACCCTTCGCCTTCGAGGAGCGCTACCGGCCCGCGCCGGGCGTGCGCCGGCTGCTTGCGGGAACGCCGCCCATCCTCTCGCTTGCCGCGCTCGAGGAAGGAGTGCAGCTGGTGGCCGAAGCCGGAGCCGCGCGCTGTGCCGCCAAGGCCCGCGCGCTGGGCGACCTGTTCATCGCCTGCCTCGATGCGATCGGCGATCCGGACGTGCAGCTGCTGTCGCCCCGGACAGGGCGCGGCGGGCATGTGACCTTCGCCCACCCCCAGGCCTTCCCGCTGGTGCAGGCGCTGATCGCACGCGGGGTCGTGGGCGATTTCCGCGCGCCTGACGGCGCGCGCTTCGGCTTCTCGCCCCTTGGCCTGCGCTTTGGCGACGTGGTGCAGGCAGCAGCGATTCTCGCGCAGGTGCTCGGCAACCAGGACTGGCGCGAACCGCAGTTCCATATCCGCCCCGCCGTCACTTAGAGCATGGCGGGGGAGCATCCCGGGGGAGCATCCCGGGGGGAGCATCGGGGGAGGGCGCGATGGCCTGGAAGAAGGAACTGGAGGAACTGGAAGCGCGCAGGCGGCTCGCCCATGCCATGGGCGGGCCGGAAAAGCGCGCGCGCCAGCACGCCGCCGGCAGGCTCGACGCCCGCGCCCGGATTGCCGCCATCGCGGACCCGGGCTCCTTCCGCGAGGTGGGCGAGATCGCCGGCTTCGGCCAGTATGACGAGAGCGGCGCGCTGCAGGGGTTTCGCCCGGCCAACTTCCTGTTCGGCCGCGCCACGGTCGACGGCCGGCCGGTGGTGCTGACGGCCGATGATTTCACCGTGCGCGGCGGGGCGGCGGATGCCAGCCTGCACCGGAAGCTGATAGCCGCCGAACAGCTGGCCCAGGAATATCGCCTGCCGCTTGTCCGCCTCATCGAAGGCACGGGCGGCGGCGGCTCGGTGAAGAGCCTCGAGGACATGGGCCACACCTATATTCCCGAGATTCCCGGCTGGGAGCTGATGACGGCCAATCTCTCGCAGGTGCCCGTCGTTGCGCTGGGCCTGGGGCCGGTGGCCGGGCTCGGGGCGGGCCGCATGGTGATGGCGCATTATTCCCTGCTGGTGGACGGGCTCGCCCAGATGTTCGTGGCCGGCCCGCCGGTGGTGGCAGCCGCCGGCGAGAAACGCACCAAGGAGGAACTGGGGGGCGCTGCCATCCATGCCGCAAATGGCGCCGTCGATGACCGGGTGGAAAGCGAATCCGAGGCCTTTGCCCGGCTCAGGCGGTTTCTCGCCTACCTGCCCTCTTCCGTCCATGAACTGGCCGCCCGCGCGCCATCGAACGACCGGCCGGACCGCGCGGAGGACTGGCTGGCCGGCGCCGTCCCGCGCGACAGCCGCCGGCTCTATCCCATCCGCCCCATCCTCGAGGCGATCGTCGACAGGGGCTCGCTGTTCGAGATCGGCTGCGAATGGGGGCTGGGCGTGGTGACGGCGCTTGCCCGGCTCGACGGCTGGCCGGTTGCCATCGTCGCCTCCAACGCCGAGGCGCTGGGCGGACTGTGGACGGCAGCCACGGCCCGCAAGGTGGAGCGCATGGTGGACCTGGCCGACACCTTCCACCTGCCCGTCGTTCATCTTGTCGACAATCCGGGATTCCTGATCGGCCGCCGCGCCGAGGAGGAAGCCACGATCCGCTGGGGCAGCCGGGCGCTTGCCGCCATCTATCAGGCAGGCGTGCCCTGGGCCTGCGTCATCCTGCGCAAGGCCTATGGCATGGCAGGCTCTGCCCATGCGCCTGCGGACCGGTTCCGCTGGCGCATGGCGTGGCCCTCGGGCGACTGGGGTTCGCTGCCCATCTCCGGCGGGCTCGAGGCGGCCTATCGGGCAGAGCTGGAAGCCGCCGAGGATCCGCAGGCCAGGCTCGCCGAGATCCGCGCGCGGCTGGAGCGGGTGCGAAGCCCCTTTCGCACCGCCGAACGCTTCGGGGTGGAGGCGATCATCGACCCGCGCGAAACGCGCGCCC
>JBDNCK010000074.1:0-7742 GCA_046719675.1 Sphingomonadaceae bacterium
GGCATCATGAACGCGGCCAAGGTTGCGATGGGGGGCAAGCGCATCCTGCGCGATGTTCCCTATTCGCTCCACATGACCCTCGACGGACACACCGAAGTGGTGGCCGCTGAATATACCGACCTGGCTGCCGAAATCTGCGCAGAGGAAGGAGGCGTCGAGATGGCGAACTCCATCCCCGTCGTGTTCCGCGGTGCTCCATTCGGCGGCGTGCGCACCATCCTGCTCGGCTCCGACGGGGAGATCTGGATCCCCGTGCATGGATTCTTCCCGTTGTCCAAGGCCATTCCGGCAGCCGCTGCCACCGAGAAGTTCCTGGCCGATCGGCGCGCGCTCATGGACCAATGGGGGATCAAGACAAGCTATCTCACCTGTTTTGCCGGCCCCGAATTCGTGATCGAGCCCAGCTTCTACTGGCATGACGAGCTCGGCGATTTCCGCCTGTCGCTGATCGAGCCCGAGTTCGCCGAGAAGTGGCGGACGACTCCGGCCGATGAGGCCAAGCGAAAGGTCGCGCTCGGCCTGAGGGACGAGCTGCGCGACCTTTTCGACAGCCTGGGCGGGCTGCATCTGCAGATCGGCAAATACTATCCCTACACCGAGATCATGGAGAATGAGCCGCTGCAGCGCGTGGTGAAGGGCGTAAAGCAGCTGCTCGATCCCGAAGGCCTCATCAACCCGGGCTCGCTCGGCTTCGGTCGCGAGGGCTGAGGCCGTGGACCGGATCCAGTGGGGGAAATTCGCCGTCTATCACTATGATCCCGGCGATCTCGATACCGAGCCGGACATGGAGTTTCCTTTCGTCGCAGGCTCGCGCTTCCGGGCAGCCAACATTGGGATCGACGAGCCGGCGCTGCAGGTCAATCTCGAGGATTTCGAAAAGGGCGTGGACATTCCCTGGACGCTTTCGCACGACGAGGCGCATTACGTGATCTCGGGCGAATGCGAGATCGAATATCATCTGCCGCCACTGATGATCGAATCCGGCAAGGTGGTGGTGAAGGCGGGCGCGACCTATTACATGCCGCGCGGCTGCCGGGTGGTGTGGCGGGTGCTTTCCGATGAGCCCTTCCGCCACCTGTGCTTCTGCTTTCCCAACCCGGGCTATCCCATTCCTGTCGTCCGCTCCAGACGCGGGGAGGGCGCATGAAGTTCGGTGTTTTCCTGCCGAACGGAAGCAATGGTTATATCCCGTCTGCCGGCGCGCCGGTGTATCTGCCGACGTGGGAGCATAATCTTGCGATCACCCGGGAAGCCGAGCGCCAGGAGCTCGATTTCGTCCTTTCGATGATGAAGTATCGCGGCTTCGGAGGTGAGACGGGCTATTGGGACGCGTGCCTCGAGACCTTCACGCTGATGGCGGGCCTCGCGGCTGCGACCAGCCGCATCGGCTTGTTTCCCAGCGTCACGCTGCTGGCGCACCACCCGGCGCTCGCTGCAAGGATGGTGGCAACGATCGACCAGATCTCCGGCGGCCGCTGCGGGCTCAATATCGTGACGGGCTGGAACCGCCCGGAATATGTCCAGATGGGGCTTTGGCCCGGGGATTCGCACTATGAGCGGCGCTATGAACTGGCGGCGGATTACCTCGGAATCGTGAAGGCGCTGTGGCGCAACGGGCGGGTGACACATTCCAGCGAGTTCTAGCAGCTCGACGACTGCACGGTCACTCCGCACCCTGGGCGAGAGCTTCCAATCGTGTGCGCCGGCCAAAGCCCGAAGGGTGTGGCCTTCACTGCAGCGCATGGCGATCACAATTTCGTGATGGCGCACCCGGCAAAGCTGCGGGCCATTGTCGAAGGTGTGAAGGCGGAAGCAGCGAAACATGGTCGCAAGGTAGGGACCTACGCGCTGTTCGGCCTCATCATCGCCGACACGGATGCCGAGGCGCACGCGATTGGCGAGCGGATCATTGCCGGCGCGGACAAGGGCGCAATCGCCAACATCCTGGCAAGCGCCGCGCTCGACACGAATGTCGGCGGCACGGCCGACCGGATGAAGGAGGCACTCGAACTGCCGATGGGAGAAGGCAATATCGCCTTCATGAGCTTTCCCGTCATCTGGGGCAGCCCGGCAACCGTCGCTGCAAAGATCGACGAGGTTGCAGCTGCCACCGGAATCGACGGAATGCTCTTCAGCTGGCCCGATTTTGTGCCTGGAATCCGCGACTTTGGCGAAAAGGTGCGGCCGCTTTTGCGTTGCGCCTGACTCTCAGGCAGGCGACGCGTCGAGAATCTGGGCCGTAAGCGGGCTCATGTGGACCGAAAGCGCGCGCCATCCGCGCGAAGTTCGGGAGCATACTGCGATGGTGGTGCCGGCCCGCAGGCGGAAGCCGGCATTGCGTGGCTTCAGGCGGACGGCATGGTTCATCGCCACGATCCCGCTTTCGCCATGCACCCGTGCCTCGAGACCATGCACCTGCCAGTCGAGGCGCTCGACATTGTCAAGCGTGAACGCCCAGTGATCGGCATAGGCCGCGCGCGAAAGGGGAAAGGGCAGATCGTCGGCGACAACGAGCGCTTTCTCCGCCAGGAACGCGATGCGCCTCGCTGGATCCGGTCGGGTGCCGGGCGCGACGGCCCAGGCTGCGCAAAAGGCTTCCGCCAGATCGGCAGACTCGATCATGGAAGACGCCTTTCTGTATGCAAAACAGGCCTCATCCCGGGGAGGGCTGGAACAGGTGTCCGACGAGCGGGCTCTGGTGCCAGCTGGCAAGGCGCCAGCCCGATGCCGTTTTCGTCCAGCCCTGGGTGAAGAGCATCGGGCGCAGCCGATAGCCCGCATCCTGTGGCTTCCCGCGAAACAGGGCGAAGCCACAGACAATGCCTGTGTTGCGTTCCTCCACGATCCGAACGTCTTGTGACTTCCAAGCGAATCCTTCCCAATTCTCAGGACCATGGAACGCGATGTGGTCGCGAAATCCCTGCGTGTTCACGCGAAAGGGCAAGTCCTCGTCGAGGATGGCGGCATCCGGCAGCATGGCCCCATAGAACCCCTCGAGATCGCCTTCCAGCAGCGCGCGTTCCAGCACATGGAAGGCCGCCTCGAGCGTGTTGCCTGCCGGATCGGCCATTCCAGTTGCTCCCGGTTTCGCTTGACAGCTTTGTATGCAGAAATCAGGACAACAACGCAAGTCTTTGAGGGAGGGCCAGGTGATCCGCAAGTCCTATGTCGACACGTCGGGGGGGCAGATCCATGTCACGAGCGAGGCCGGGCCGGGCCGCCCCGTCTGTTTCTTTCACCAGACGGCAAGCTCTGGGAAGATGTGGCTGAAGACGTTCGAGCGGCTTGCCGGCCGCTTCGATTGCCATGCCTTCGACACGCCCGGGTTCGGAGGCTCCTTCGACCCCGACCCGGCAAGCGAGCCCCCCATGACGCAGTATGTGGACTGGCTGCACGAAGCCGTGCGCGCCTTCGGCTTCGAGCGGGTCCATCTGGTGGGGCATCACACGGGAGCCTGCATCGCAGTCGAAATGGCAGCGCGCTATCCGGACATTGCGCAATCGCTCACGCTCATCGGGCCAGTGCCGCTGACAGCCGAGGAGCGGCTGGAATTCTCGAAGCATTTCGGGATTCCCTTCACGCCTGTCGTCAGCGGCGCCTATCTGCTTGAGAACTGGGAGTATCTTCGCAACCTCGGTGCGCATCGCGACCCGATGCTCATCCACCGCGAGATGGCGGACCAGCTGCGTGCCTGGTGGGGACGGGTACAATCCTACAAGGCGGTCTGGGGGCAGGACTTCCCGGCCCACTACATGGCCGTCGGTTGCCCGATCCTGATCGGAGCCGCGCCGGACGATGTTCTCTACCCGTTCCTTGCGCGCGCGCAGGAGATGCGGCCCGACGCCGAAGTCCTGCCGCTGGACGGCGCGAACTTCGAACCGGATCTCGACCCGGATACGTTCGCCGCTGGCCTCGCGCGCTTCCTCGCGAAGGCCGGCTGATGCTCAGGGCGCCGCGATCAACCGTCCCGCTACCATGATCGGCGCTGATGGAGACGTGCCCCGCCGGATGGCAAAGCGGTGGCAGATGGGCGTCCCGACGATGGGGCGGGAAATCTCCCACAGCTCGTCAGAGGTGGTGGTCGCTTCCGGCTCGAGTGCCAGGTAGAGGTTCCCTTCGTCCGGCCCAGGCGCGCCCGATATGCGGCGGGCGACATAGGCATGGTAATTGACCGACGGGTCCGGCGAGTCTGGCTCTACGCCCCACTGGTCAACCCAGCCCGAGGCAAAGGCGAGCAGGTCCGGGTCGTTCCAGGCCCTTGCGATATCGTCTTCGCTGGCGAACCGCATGAAGTCGAAATGCGTGAAACCCGGATCGCCGGCGAGCACTTGAGCGACGGCCCAGTTTCCATAGTGGGCGATCGGCGCGATGGCGTTGAAGAACGGGTTGTCCACTTCAATGAGCCACTGTTCGTACCCGCGCTCCACGCTGTCGGAACGAGGCGTGTAGGGCAGGAAGACCATCCATGGGCAGTCGGGGATCATGACTTGTCCTTTCGAGTCCAGGAAGCGCGGAAGCGGGAAGCGGTATCGCGGCCGCCCGGCATGAAGGGAACTTCGGCACCCGTGTCCGAATCGCCCCAGAGGTTGCGGCCTTCTCCGGTCTTGCGCCAGGCGATGTAGGCGGGATCGGCCTCCTGCGCAGCGGCCATGGGGTGATCCGCCCAGGGCATGTGCGCAGTCGGCTGATCCCAGGCAGTGGTGTCGAGCCACTCGGCCGCGCGTTCGGCACCTTTGGGATAGGGACGGGGCGGCCAGGGGAAGCCCATCGGCGCATCGGTATGAACGAGGATGATGGCGCCGCTGCGCGAGACGAAGGGCGCATGGTACCATTCCTGCGGGTGCACGACGACGCTGCCCAGCCCCATCTGGCCTTCGTTCAGCAGGAAGCAGTCGCCAGCGAGCAGCAGAATTTCCTCGAAACACTCATGGTGCACATGCTCGTCGGCGGCGATCATGCCGGGCTCGATATACTGGAAGCGGAGATAGCCCCCCGGTCCGCCGTCCATTCCCTCCTGGCCCGGTTGCGGCGTCGGGTCGGGAAGCCGCAGCGACTTGTGGCGCACCCCGTGGCTTCCCGGCACGCTGTCCGTCCATGGCTGCTCCCAGGTCTTGAGCGTGCGGTTGCGGGTGTAGGGATAGGGGAAGGCGGGAAGATTGGGGTTCCAGAAGGCCAGAGCAAGTGCTCCCGCAACGGAGTCCAGCTCGCCACCGCCACATGCCTGCGGGACATGGACATAGCCCGAAGCCCCCACCCTGTTACCCTCCAGCGCCAGATCTCCGCGCAGCAGGAAGAGTTCGAACGATGCCTCGCGCGCATCGAAGCGACCCTGCCAGCCAGCCGGAATTTCGACCAGGCTGGTGCGTGCCTCGGTTCGCGGATCATGGCTCATCAGCGCGCCGGGAAGGCCCGCTGTCGGTGTAGGATCATCAAGCTTGGCTCTGGGAAGCGCGAGAAAATTGTAGAAGCCGGGCTCGTCCCGGCGGGTGCTGTGGCGCATCGACAGGCTCCTCCTGCCGATTTCGTATACAGATTCCGTCGGCTTTTGAAGCCTATCGGCTGAGGATCTTGCGATTGAGCACTGTCTGCGTGGACTGGTCGTAAAGGCCGGTCAGGCGCTCCAGTGCGCCTGCGGCAGCATCGAGTGCATCGGCAAGTCCATTCACGTCGCCGACCAACTCCACAAGCACATGCTGGCGCAATTGGGCATAGGAATCGGTTGCGGCCTTGCCCTTCGCCGTCAGCCGGTAGCCGGCCTCGCGCCGGGAGTTGCCGGTCACCCGTTCGATCAAGCCACACTGCTCGATCTTGCGCAGGGAATATTGCAGGGTTGAGACTTCATTCTTGTTGAGAAATAACAGAAGTTCCGAGAGATTCTGAGCATTGTCGCGCATCCTGATCGAGTGCAGCAACCACACATCGGTAGCCGAAAGCGGCGCGTCGCTGACGCTCTTATGCAGGAAATAGCACCAGCGAGAGAAGGCCTCGACCGCCCGGATCATGGCGAGTTCCGAGCGGGTGAGCGCCGCGGCCTCGCGGCTGTCCGTCATGTAGTGCAGCGCGTCCGGCGACGGCCCTGCGCGCGTGTCCACGGGCTCCGCCGCGACGCCCTTCTCCTGGGTGGCCATCGTCCTGCTCCTCCTTCGCTCGAGGTTGCATGTGAAACACAGCCATTTCGCACGGGTCTACCACGTGTTTCGCATCTATATAGCGTGCATAATTTTTCGTTGACACCCCCCGGCAGGACTCGCAGATTGTATACAAAGACCGAAGCGAGCGAACGGCGGAATCGGCGGGTGCGCAAGGGCCATGGCCCTTTCAGGGAGCGCGAAGGGAGACGGACATGCGGATGCGCGGGTGGCAGTTCGGAGCATCGATGGTGGCGCTGGCAGTGGCTGCGCCAAGCCTTGCACAGAGCACGAGCGGGGCGCAGGACACAGGCGGGCCTTCGATCACGCCCGAGGAGATCATCGTAACGGGCCTCAAGCGCGACGAGGCGCTCATCAACGTGCCCGTCGCCGTTTCCGTGTTCAGCGAGGAGCTCATCACCCAGGCTGGCATTACCCGACCTGGCGAATTCCTGGCGCTGACACCCAATGTCACCTTCATCACGTCCAACCACGCCGGCGAGGCGTTCGTGAACGTTCGTGGCCAGACGTCTGTCCGGCAGTCGGAATCCGCAGTGGCCGTTGTCATCGACGGCGTGCAGCTTGCCACGCAGAACGAGTTCAATGGCGAACTGTTCGACATCCAGCAGATCGAAGTCCTGAAAGGGCCGCAGAGTGCCATCTACGGCCGCAATGCCACCGCTGGTGCCATCATCATCAACACCAAGGCTCCGGCGGACACGCTGGAAGGCCAAGTGATGGCCAGATACGGCAACTGGAACACGGTCAATGTCAACGCCAGCATCGGCGGCGCCATCGTCCCGGAAAAGCTGCGCTTCCGCGTGGCAGGTGCCATCACCACCACCGACGGCCCTTTCCAGAACATCAACACCGGCGAAAAGGTGATGCGCGTGGACGAGCATCTCGCGCGCGTCCGCCTCGACTGGCAGGTCGGACCGGACACGACCATCGATCTCAGAGGTAACTACAGCCGCCTCACCGGAGGTGCCATCGCATTCAATGCCCAGGTGGTGGGAACGACGCAGGGCGGCGTGTTCGTCGACCGGATCAGCACGAACGATACGAGCATTCCCTATACCAATGACGCACCAGGCAGAAATCTTCAGGAGAAATACAATGGATCAGTGAAGATTGATCACGACTTCGGTGGCGTGGTCCTGACCTCCATCACAAGCTACAACGGGATAACTGACAACTATCAGGCCAAGAACTATCCCTACGGCGCCTGGAACTTTCCCGGGAATAACTGGGCAACCGATGCGTTCTCCCCTGGTCTTCCGCTCGACATTCTAGCAGTCTTCGGTGACAACACCCAGAAGTTCCGGATCGCGAACCGGGCCTTCATCCAGGAGCTGCGCCTCACATCCGACGGCGACCGGCGCCTGCGCTGGCAGGCTGGCCTGTTCTTCCTGAAGGCGCGTCGCCAGTTCACCACGGAGCAGGGGCTGAATGGCAGGTTCGCGCGCGATGCCGACGGAAATCTGCGACCGCCCTTCGTGATCGCCGGCACCGACATCGGCGCGCCGGTGGCCCCCGTCGAGCGGACCATCATTGGCGGCGGAGTTATCTCGCCTACCTTGGGCATCGACGGCGTCGACAGCAATAACCCGACGC
>JBDNCK010000075.1:0-7673 GCA_046719675.1 Sphingomonadaceae bacterium
TAGGCGCTTGTCCATGCGCCAGATCCCGCGCCTGTTCGTCGAGCCGAGGCTGCACGAAGGGGCGCGCCTTGCGCTTGCTGCCGACCAGGCGCGCTATCTTGCCACCGTGCTGCGGCTCGATGCCGGGGCCGAGCTGCGCCTCCTTGACGACTGCACGGGCGAATGGGCTGCGCGCGTGGCCGCTGTCACGCGCCGGTCGGTCGAGGTCGAGGTGGGCGCCATGATCCGCGGCCGCGAAACCGTGCCGGATCTCTGGCTGTGCGCCGCCCCGATCCGCCCCGAACGCTTCGCGCTCACGGTCGAGAAGGCCACCGAGCTGGGCGTGGCGCGCATCGTGCCGGTGCTGACGGAGCGCACCAACTTCGCCCGCCAGAAGCCCGAACGGTTGCGCGCGCACATGGTCGAGGCGGCCGAGCAATGCGGCCGCACGGCGCTTCCCGAACTCACCGAGCCGGTGCGCCTTGCCGAGCTGCTTGCCGGATGGCCGCGCGAGCGCGCGCTCATCTTCGCCGACGAGGAGGGCGGGGCGCGGGCGGCCGACGGCCTGCCGCCGCCGCCGGCAGCGATTGTCATCGGCCCGGAAGGGGGCTTCTCGGCGGCCGAGCGGGCGGCGCTGCTGGCGCATCGGCAGGCCCACCGCCTGTCGCTTGGCCCGCGCATCCTGCGCGCGGATACTGCGGCCGTCGTCGCAATCGCCCTCTTTCAGGCGCTTGCCGCTGCCGCTAAGGCGCCGCCAAAGGACGAGGCATGAGCACCAGAACCGAGGGCCAGGGCGATGCCGCCACCATCGAAGGTCGCGCCGACCTGCTTGGCATCTTCGAGCGCGGTGCCAAGCCCAGGGCCGACTGGCGCATCGGCACCGAGCATGAGAAGTTCGTCTTCCGGGTGGCGGACCGGCGCGCGCCCTCTTACGAGGAGCCCGGCGGCATCCGCGATCTTCTGCTCGGCTTCACCCGCTTTGGCTGGGAGCCGGTGGAGGAAGGCGGGAACATCATCGCGCTCAAGGGTGAAGACGGCGGCATCAGCCTCGAGCCGGCCGGCCAGTTCGAGCTTTCGGGCGCACCGCTTCGCACCATCCACCAGACCTGCGCCGAAGTCGGCCGCCATCTCGACCAGTGCCTTGCAGTCGGCGCCGAGCTTGGCCTCGGGTTCCTCGGCCTCGGCTTCCATCCGACGGCTGCGCGCGCGGACCTGCCGATCATGCCCAAGGGCCGCTACGCCATCATGCTGCGGCACATGCCGCGCGTGGGCAAGCTCGGGCTCGACATGATGCTGCGCACCTGCACGACGCAGGTGAACCTCGACTATGGGTCCGAGGAAGACATGGTGCGCAAGTTCCGTGTCGGCCTGGCGCTCCAGCCGCTCGCCACCGCGCTGTTTGCCAACTCGCCCTTCACGCAAGGCCGGCCCAACGGGTTCAAGAGCTTCCGCGCGCATGTCTGGACCGACACCGATCCGCAGCGCACCGGCATGCTTCCCTTCGTCTTCGAGGAGGGCTTCGGCTATGAGCGCTATGCCGACTATGCGCTCGATGTGCCGATGTATTTCGTCTATCGCGACGGCCGCTACATCGACTGTGCCGGCGAGAGCTTCCGCGCCTTCCTCGAGGGCCGGCTGCCGCAGCTTCCCGGCGAGCGCCCGACGCTTGGCGACTGGAAGGACCATCTGTCCACCGCCTTCCCGGAAGTCCGCATGAAGAGCTTCCTCGAGATGCGCGGCGCCGATGGCGGCCCGCAGGCCCGCATCTGTGCGCTGCCGGCCTTCTGGGTCGGACTTCTTTACGATGGCACGGCGCTCGACGCGGCGTGGGAGCTGGTGCAGGACTGGACGATGGAGGAACGCGAGCGGCTGCGCACCGATGCGCCGCTGCTTGGCCTTGCCGCGCCCACGCCTTGCGGTCGCACCCTGCAGGCGCTTGCGCACGATGTGCTGGCGATTGCCCAGGCCGGTCTCAGGGCGCGCGCGGAGATGAGCGCCGGCGGCGACAGCGAGGAAGGATTCCTCAACCCGCTGTGGGAAGTGGCGGAATCGGGAAAGACGCTGGCGGACCGCTGGCTCGACTGCTTTCACGGCCCCTGGGGCGGCAACATCGCCCCCGTGTTCGAGGCCGCCCGCTTCCAGGCCCGCCTTCCCGGCTAGGCGCGCGTCGCCACTGCGTAGAGGGCGATCGCCGCAGCCGTCGAGACATTCAGGCTTTCAACGGCGCGGCTGATCGGCAGGCGGGCGAGCGCATCGACATGCGCCCGCGTGTTGTGCCGCATCCCCTCGCCCTCGGCGCCGAGCACCAGCGCCACCGGGCCGGCAGCCAGGGCCCCGGCAAGCAGGGCATCGGCCTCGCCGGCAAGCCCGATGCGCCAGAAGCCGGCCTCGGCCATCTGGTCGAGCGCGCGGGCAAGGTTCGTCACCCGCGCCCAGGGCACCACTTCCAGCGCGCCTGCCGCGGCCCGGGCCAGCGCCCCGGATTCCGATGGTGCGTGCCGATCCTGCGTGACGACACCTGCCGCACCGAAGGCAGCCGCCGACCGCAGGATCGCCCCGACATTCATGGGATCGGTCACCTGGTCGAGGACAACGAGCGGGCGCGCCGGCGCGGGTTCGGCCAGCAGGTCCTCAAGCCATGCCCCCTCCAGCGGCTCGGCTTCCAGCACCAGCCCCTGGTGCGGCGCGTCAGAGGGCACCAGGCGGGCAAGATCCGCTGCATCGCCCGACTGCACGGCAAGCCCGGAGGGAAGGGCCCCGAGCGCGGCAAGCGCGTCGGGTGTTGCAAACAGCCGGCGCAGGCGCCGCTCGGGGTTGGCAAGCGCAGCCAGCACCGCGTGCCGGCCATAGAGGCGCGGCACACCCGCTTCGCCGCGGTTGCGGCCCGCGTGCTTGGGATGGGGTCGGCGGGCCATGCATTCTTCCCGGAAGGGCGGCGGCTGGAGCGGGTAACGGGACTCGAACCCGTATATTCAGCTTGGAAGGCTGCTGCACTACCCTTGTGCTATACCCGCCCAGCACCGGGCGATTTAGGCCGCAAGGCCGGCGCGGGCAAGCCTGGCGGCCGGCACCCGCGGCCGCAAGCTGCTGCGCCACCGCAGGGATGGCGGAGCAGGCCGATGGTGGAGGGGGTTGGATTCGAACCAACGTAGACTGACGTCGGCAGATTTACAGTCTGCTGCCTTTGACCGCTCGGCCACCCCTCCGGATCGCGCGGCCGGCGGAAATGCCGAACGCGGGCCACCCTGTCAACGACGCTTGCAGTGGTGACAGCCCTTCGCTAAGTGGCCGCCTCCCGCGCTCCACAGGAGTGTAGCTCAGTTGGTAGAGCATCGGTCTCCAAAACCGAGGGCCGGGGGTTCGAGTCCCTCCACTCCTGCCAGCGGCCGAGATGGCCTGAAGGTGCCGGAGAGCGGCGGGACGAGCATTGGAAGACGGAACGCGTGGCGGAAGAGCAGGTCCAGAAGGTGGCAAAGCCCCGGGTCTCCCCGGGCGAATTCGTGCGCCAGGTGCGCTCGGAGACGGCGAAGGTTGTCTGGCCCACCCGCAAGGAAACCATCCAGACGACGATCCTCGTCCTCATCATGACCTCGATTCTCGCGCTGTTCTTCCTGGGCGTTGACCAGGTGCTTGGCCGGATCGTGAAGTTCCTCCTTGATCTTGGTGTCTGACATGTCCCGCTGGTACATCATCCATGCCTATTCCGGCTTCGAGAACAAGGTGCGCGATGCCATCATGGCCGAGGCCCAGCGCCTTGGCCTCGAGCGGATGGTGGAGGCCGTCGAGGTGCCCACCGAGAAGGTGACCGAGGTGCGCCGCGGCAAGAAGGTGCAGTCCGACCGGAAGTTCTTCCCCGGCTATGTGCTGGCCAAGCTCGAGATGAACGACCAGATCTATCACCTGGTGCGCAACACGCCCAAGGTGACGGGGTTTCTCGGCTCCTCCGGCAAGCCCCAGCCCATCACAGAGGCGGAGGCCAACCGCATCCTTTCCACCAAGGCCGAGGCCGCCACCGCGCAGCCCAAGGCCCGGCGCAAGGTCTCCTTCGAGATCGGCGACTCGGTGAAGGTGCTTGATGGGCCGTTTGCGTCCTTCAGCGGCCTTGTCGAGGAAATCGATTTCGAGAAGGCCCGGGTCAAGGTATCGGTGTCGATCTTCGGCCGGGCAACGCCGGTCGAGCTGGACTTCGACCAGGTGGAAAAGACGAAATAGCCGGCGCTGCCCGCGATCGGGCGCCGGCTGCAGCCGTGGGAGGCGGATGCGGAAAGCCGCAAACGCCGCTTGGACCACACGATCGCCAGTCGGCCGGGGCAGGCAGCGCCTGCATCCCGGGGAAATGGAGTAAGGAATGGCAAAGAAGATCACGGGCTACGTCAAGCTGCAGGTGCCGGCCGGCTCTGCAACGCCCAGCCCGCCCATCGGCCCGGCGCTTGGCCAGCGGCAGGTGAACATCATGGAGTTCTGCAAGGCGTTCAATGCCGCCACGCAGAACATGGAGAAGGGAATGCCGATCCCGACGGTCATCACCGTCTATGCGGACAAGAGCTTCACATTCGTGACCAAGTCGCCTCCGGCCACCTACTTCCTCAAGAAGGCAGCCAACCTGAAGTCGGGATCCAAGACGCCGGGCCGCGGGACCGTCGGCAAGGTGACGCGCGCGCAGCTGCGCGAGATTGCCGAGGCCAAGATGAAGGATCTGAACGCCAACGATGTGGAAATGGCCATGCGCACCATCGAGGGCTCGGCGCGCTCGATGGGCCTTGAAGTGGTGGAGGGCTGAACCGATGGCGAAGCTCACGAAGAAGGCGAAGGCGCTGGCAGGCGCCGTGGACCGGCAGAAGCTCTATCCCGTTGACGAGGCGATTGCGCTGGTGAAGTCCAATGCGACGGCGAAGTTCGACGAAACGATCGAAGTGGCGATCGGCCTCAACGTCGATCCGCGCCATGCCGACCAGATGGTCCGCGGGGTCGTCACCCTGCCCAGGGGCACGGGCAAGACGGTCCGGGTGGGCGTGTTCGCGCGCGGCGCCAAGGCCGATGAAGCCCGCGAGGCGGGTGCCGACGTGGTGGGCGCCGAGGATCTGATGGAGGCGGTGCAGGCCGGCAACATCGACTTCGACCGCTGCATCGCAACCCCCGACATGATGGGCCTCGTCGGCCGGCTGGGGAAGGTGCTGGGCCCCAAGGGCCTGATGCCCAACCCCAAGCTGGGCACCGTCACCATGAACGTGGCCGAGGCAGTGAAGGCAGCCAAGGGCGGACAGGTGGAATTCCGGGTCGAGAAGGCCGGCATCATCCATTCCGGCATCGGGAAAGCCAGCTTCGAGGAGGCCGATCTCAAGGCCAACTTCAGCGCCTTCCTCGATGCGATCCTCAAGGCCAAGCCCTCGGGGGCGAAGGGCAAGTATCTGGAGAAGATTGCCCTTTCCTCAAGCCAGGGGCCGGGCGTGAAGGTCGATCCGGCAACGGCGACCGCCTGAGCCCAAGCCTGACAGCGCGGGGCATGGGCGGGAAGCTCATGCCTCGTCCTCGTCGTCCCAGACGTCCTAGTATGCGCCCGATCCGCTGCCGACCTGGCGTTTCAGGTCGTGGACGGCGGCGCGGACGGCCGGGTCGGCCTTGAGTTCCCGGGTGAGCACCGGCGGCTCCACCCGGCTGGGGCGTTCAACCATCAGATGATCGCACAGATCGGCAAGCAGCTCGCGCTGCCGCAGATCGGCGGGAACGCGCAGCGTGCGCAGGGCCTGCGCCAGTTGCGCGGCCCGCAGGGCCGGGTCCGGGCTGGTGTGCTCCTCGATCCAGGCGCTGAACAGGCGCTCGCCTTCGCTTCCCCAGCAGGTGGTGCACACGGCCGCCGTGCAGCCGCGCGGCCGCCAGCCATCGACAAGTCTCTGCAGCCAGGAGGGTTCGGGCATCAGTGACCTCCCCGGACAATCAGGCCCGCGCCCCTGAGGCGATCCGCCAGCTCGCGTTCCAGTCGCTTCGCCTCCCGACGGGAGAGCGGGTTCAGATGCTGGACCAGTCTCGGCAGAAGGCGCACCCCCCGCCGGCGGACGACGCCGGAGGCGCGGATGCCATCCTTGTGCTGCTGGAACCGCCGCTCGGGGCGATAGCGGGTTTCGCCCACATAGAAGGCGACGTCCTGTCCATCGCTTCCGAAGCCCTCGCAGAGCACGACATAGAGATGGTGCGAATGGCCGGGAAGCCGATGCGTTTCGGCCCGAACGGTTCGGGCGACCTTGCGTGCGATCGCCACCGGGTGGTTCGATCGCCTGGCAGGAGCTTCCTCGACTTCAGGGTGCGGCGTGGTCGGCATGGCGTCTTTCTCCCTTCAATTGCGTGCGTGCCTGTGCACTCCCACGATTCGGCCGGCAGGCGATTCGCCCTGTCAAGCCCGCCCTGTTCGCCGCGCGCGGCTTGACGCGCCGCTGCTTTCCTGTATGGCGCCCGCCTGCTTGGCCGGATCCGTTCCGGCCGGGTGCCGTCCGAGACTGCGGGTGCCTCCAACGGGGGCTTAAGCGCACAGGCCCGCAGGAGACGGAAATCGGAACCGGCTGCCGTGCGATGGCAGGGTTCATGGCGAACGCTTTGCCGTTCGCACAGGTTTCTTGTCGGACGGGCCGCGGATGGCCCGGACACCCAGGCAATCCGTGGCTCTCGAACCGGTGGCGGGTCTGCCCGCTGCCATGGCTATGGAGTGAGCATGGATCGGAACCAGAAGAAGGAACTGGTCGCCAATCTCGCCAAGGTCTTCTCCGAGACCCAGGTTGTGGTCATCACCCGCAACCATGGGCTGACCGTTTCCCAGGTCAGCGATCTGAGAAGCCGGATGCGCGAGGCCGGCGCCCAGTTCAAGGTGACGAAGAACCGGCTTGCCCGCATCGCGCTCGAAGGCACGCCCTACCAGGACATCGGCCAGCTGCTGGTCGGCCCGGTGGGCCTTGCGACTTCGGGAGACCCGGTGGCAGCTGCGAAGATCGCGGTTGCCTTCGCCAGGACGAACGATCGCTTCGAGATCGTCGGCGGGGCGATGCCGGGAACGCTGCTCGACGCGGACGGGGTGAAGGCGCTTGCCGAGCTTCCCTCGCTCGACGAGCTGCGCGCGAAGCTGGTGGGTCTCATCCAGGCGCCTGCCACGAAGCTTGCGCAACTTGCCAATGCGCCGGCTTCGAAGCTCGCCCGGGTGTTTGCGGCCTATGGCGAGAGCCAGGCTGCCTGAACGAAAAAGGAAGGACTGACAGATGGCTGATATTCAAAAGCTGGTGGAAGAGCTTTCGGCTCTGACCATTCTCGAGGCAGCGGAACTTGCCAAGGCCCTCGAAGAGAAGTGGGGCGTGTCGGCAGCAGCTGCAGTGGCGGTTGCCGGGGTGCCGGCAGCCGGTGGGGCAGCAGCGGCGCCTGCGGCCGAGGAAAAGACCGAATTCGACGTCATCCTGACCGGCGACGGCGGCAAGAAGATCAACGTGATCAAGGAAGTCCGCGCGATCACCGGCCTCGGCCTGACGGAGGCCAAGACGCTCGTCGAATCCGCTCCCAAGGCGGTGAAGGAAGGCGTCAACAAGGAAGAGGCCGAGAAGATCAAGAAGCAGCTGGAAGAAGCTGGCGCAACCGTCGAGGTGAAGTAAGCTCGCCGCGCCCCCGGGGGCGAGGGCAGATGCCCCTGCCGCCAGCGCCCGCGGGCGCAAGCCCGACCG
>JBDNCK010000076.1:0-7609 GCA_046719675.1 Sphingomonadaceae bacterium
CGGGCGCGAAGCCGCCGACCAGCCACTGGCGGATCGGCTCGCCCACGATCGGAATGGCCGAGAAGAGCGAGGTGATGACCTGCGCACCCCAGAAGGACATCTGGCCCCAGGGGAGCACATAGCCCATGAAGGCGGTTGCCATCATGAGCAGCAGGATGACCACACCGAGCATCCAGACCACTTCGCGCGGCGCCTTGTACGAGCCGTAATAGAGGCCACGGAAGATGTGGATATAGACGACAATGAAGAAGAAGCTGGCCCCGTTCATGTGCAGATAGCGGATCAGCCAGCCCGAATTCACGTTGCGCATGATGTGTTCGATCGAGTCGAACGCGGTTGTGATATGCGCGGAATAGTGCATGGCAAGCACGATGCCGGTGATGATCTGGATCATCAGCGCAACCCCGGCGAGCACCCCGAAGTTGTAGAGATAGTTGATGTTCCGCGGCACCGGATAGCCGGCGCCCACGGCGTTGAACACCAGCCGCGGCACCGGCAGGCGGCTGTCCACCCACTTCATGAAGGCGGACTTGGGTTGATACTGTTCGGCCCAGGGGAAGCTCATGGGATCAGACTCCGATCTCGATGACAGTGTCGGAACGGAACTCGTAGGGCGGCACCTCGAGGTTCAGCGGCGCCGGCCCGCGGCGGATGCGCCCGGCCATGTCGTAATGCGAACCGTGGCAGGGGCAGAAATAGCCGTTGAAGTCGCCCTTCGTCTCGCCCGGGCCGGCGCCAAGCGGCACGCAGCCCAGGTGGGTGCACACGCCGATCTGGACGAGCCACTCGGCCTTGCCCGGCTTGGTGCGATCGGCCAGCGTCTCGGGATCGCGCAGCGACGCGACATTGACGGCGTTGGCGGCCTGGATGTCCCCGGGCGTCAGGCGCGAGATGAAGATCGGCTTCGACTGCCAGATCGTCTTGATCGCCTGTCCCGGCTCGATGGCCGCGATGTCGACCTCGACGGTGGCGAGCGCGCGGACGTCGGCCGACGGGTTCATCTGGTTGACGAAGGGAACGGCAACGACGGCCGCTCCCACGGCGCCGAAGGCGCCGGTTGCGATGTAGATGAAGTCGCGCCGGCGGACATCGCCTGCGCCCTCAACCATTTCGGGATTCGAGGCCATAGCAATCCAATTCCGTGAGTTTCGCCGCGCCATAGCGGCAAGCGGCGGCAGTTTTCAACGGACAAACTGGCGCAGCGCTTCCGGCGCGCCCTGTCGCTTGGCATAGGGCGTTCATGCGCGCCCACCCATATGATGCCCCACCCGCCGCAAGCCCTGAAACGGCCATCCGGCGCCTGCTCGTCTTCTGCGGGTCGCGTGACGGGTGGAACCCGCGCCATGGCGAAACGGCCGCAGCCGTGGGGCGGCTTCTTGGCGAGCGCGGCGTCACGCTCGTCTATGGCGGTGGAGCGCTCGGCCTGATGGGCGTGCTCGGTCGCGCCGCCCTTGCCGCCGGCGGACGGGTGGAGGGCGTGATCCCGGCCTTCCTCATGGACCTTGAAGTCGCGCAGGCCGGGCTTTCGGATCTCGCCGTGGTGGACAGCCTGCACACGCGAAAGGCCCGCATGTTCGAAGCGGCCGACGCCGTTCTCGCGCTTCCCGGCGGGATCGGAACGCTCGACGAGCTGGTGGAAATCCTCTCCTGGCGCAACCTGAGGCTGCACGACCGGCCGATCCTGCTGCTGGGTGATGGCGGGTTCTGGGAGCCGTTTGTCGCGCTCATCGCCCATATGGAGCGGGAGGGGTTCGTGGGTGCGGGCGTGGGCGCGCATATCTGCCATCTGCCATCGGTGGCAGCGCTTGAAGCCCTCCTGCCCTGCCCGTAAGGGTTGCGCGGAACAGCGCAGGACAGGAAGGTCGGGCGAACGCATGGCGAAGATCAAGGTGCAGGGACCCGTCGTCGAGCTGGATGGCGACGAGATGACCCGGATCATCTGGCAGTGGATCCGGGAGCGGCTGATCCTTCCCTATCTCGACATCGATCTGCGCTACTATGACCTGGGAATCGAGGAGCGCGACCGCACCGACGACCGGGTGACGGTGGAGGCCGCCAATGCCATCCGCGAGCATGGCGTCGGGGTGAAATGTGCTACCATCACCCCCGACGAGGCGCGGGTTGCCGAGTTCGGGCTCAAGAAGATGTGGAAGTCGCCCAACGGCACCATCCGCAACATCCTGGGCGGGGTCGTCTTCCGCGAGCCGATCGTCATCCGCTCGGTGCCGCGCCTCGTCCCCGGCTGGACCAGCCCGATCGTGGTCGGCCGCCATGCCTTTGGCGACCAGTATCGCGCCACCGACTTCCGCGTGCCCGGCCCCGGGCGGCTCACCATCCGCTGGGAGGGCGAGGACGGCAAGGTGATCGAGCATGAAGTGTTCGACTTCCCCTCCTCGGGCGTGGCGATGGGCATGTACAATCTCGACGATTCCATCCGCGACTTCGCGCGGGCCTGCATGAACTACGGGCTGGCGCGGAAGTGGCCGGTCTATCTTTCGACCAAGAACACGATCCTGAAGGCCTATGACGGCCGCTTCAAGGATCTGTTCGAGGACGTGTTCGAAAGGGAATTCCGGCGCGACTTCGAGAAGGCGGGAATCGTCTACGAGCATCGCCTGATCGACGATCTGGTGGCATCCGCGCTTAAATGGTCGGGCCAGTTCGTCTGGGCCTGCAAGAATTACGACGGCGACGTGCAGTCCGACATGGTGGCCCAGGGCTTCGGCTCGCTGGGCCTCATGACGAGCGTGCTGATGACACCCGACGGCAAGACGGTGGAGGCAGAGGCCGCGCACGGCACGGTCACGCGCCACTATCGCCAGCACCAGCAGGGCAAGGCGACGAGCACCAACCCGATCGCGTCCATCTTTGCCTGGACGGGCGGGCTCAGGCATCGCGGCAAGCTCGATGGCACGCCCGACGTGACGGCCTTTGCCGAGACGCTCGAGCGGGTCTGCATCGAGACGGTCGAGGGCGGGCAGATGACGAAGGATCTTGCCCTTCTGATCGGGCCGGAACAACCGTGGATGACGACGGAGGCCTTCTTCGACGCGATCGTCGCGAACCTGGAAGCGACGATGGCGGCACCGGCCCTGGCGGCAGGGCACTGATCCCCCGCGCCTGGCATCGCCCGGTGCTCGCAGCGCTGGCGGCAGCCGCTGCCCCTGCTGGTGCTTGCGACGTGGCTCTCCTCGCCCCCGTCTTCGATGCCGAGCACGGCACGCTGCGCGCCGGCGCCGTGCGCGGGCCCGACTGCCAGACGGCCATGGAGCTGATCGTCTTCCTGAAGGAGAAGGCCTTCGGCGTCGACCGCGTGCTGGCCCATGGTCGGCGGACCCTGCGCGACGGACGGGTCGATCTCGTCCACGCCTGTGGTCCGGCGAGGGACATGAAGGTCTATGTCCAGGTCGGAGACACGCGCGAGACAAAGCGCAAGTCCCCGGTGGTGGTCCTGTCCGGCTGCGGCTGATGCGCATCGGGCTTCTGACCGGCGGTGGCGATGTGCCGGGGCTCAACCCCTGCATCCGTGCCGTCGTGCTCAACGCCTGTGAGGGCGGGCATGAAGTGGTAGGGCTGAAGCGCGGCTGGCGGGGTGTCGTCGATGCCGCACGCGCGGACGATCCCTTCGCCCAAGGCCATGCCGTGCGCCTCGACCGGGCGGCCGTGCGCGGCATCGACCGGCAGGGTGGCACCATCCTTCACACCTCCCGCTTCGACCCGACCGAGGACACGGGCGATCACACCGCCGATGTGCTGGCGCTGTTCGCGCGGCTGGGGCTTGACGCGCTCATCGTGCTCGGCGGCGACGGAACGCTGCGCTCGGCCGTCCATTTCTCGAAGCTGGGCGTGCCGGTCGTCGCCATTCCCAAGACGATGGACAATGACGTGTTCGGCACCGACTATGCGCTCGGCTTCTCGACGGCGGTGTCGCGGTCGGTCGAAGCCGTGAATGCGCTGCGCACCACGGTTGCCAGCCACGAGCGGGTGGCCATCGTCGAGCTGTTCGGGCGACGATCGGGGGAAACGGCGCTGCTGTCGGGCTTTCTCGCGCAGGTGGACCGCACGGCCATTGCCGAAGTGCCGATCGTGCCCGACCGATTGTTCGCGCTGCTGGCCGAGGATCGCGCCCACAATCCGGAAGGCTATGCGATCCTCGTCGTGTCGGAGGGAGCGCTGATCGAGGGCGCCGCCGAGACCGACATGGATCTCTCCGCCTCGGCACGCGTGCAGCAGGGCATTGGCCGGCAGCTGGCCCGCCGCTTCCAGCAGCACACCGGCGTCGGGACGATCGTGCAGGAACTCGCCTATCTGATGCGCGCAGGCGAGCCGGACGCGCTCGACCGGATGGTCGGCTTTGCCTTCGGCGCGCTTGCAGTGCAGCTCATCGCCGAAGGCCGGCATGGGCGCCTGGTGGGCCTGCTCGACGGCAATTATGCCACGTCGGAAATCGACGTCATCATGAAGGGCGCGCGGCGGGTGGATGTCGATCGCCTGTTCGATCCAGCGACCTACCGGCCGCGCCTCAACCGGGTCGAGGGACTGCCCATGTTCGTCTATTGAGGGCCCGGCGACGCTTGCGGGCCGGGCGACGTTTCCGCAAGCGCAAGCCAGGCCCAGGGGCGGGCCGTGCGGTCGTCCTGCTGCCACCGCGCGATCTCGGCGGCGTGCTTGAGCGTCAGGGCGATCGGATCAAGACCCTCCATCAGCATCAGTCGCGCTTCCTCGGGCAGGGAAAAGCAATGGCCATTGACCGTCATCGCCTCGAGGTCGACTGTCACCGGATTGGCAAGGCCGGCAATCGTCTCGCGTGGCAGCACCACGGGGGCGATCCCGTTGCGCACGCAATTGCCGAAGAAGATCGGATTGAACGACGGCGCGATGACGGCGCGGAAGCCATATTCGGCCAGCGCCCAGGCGGCATGCTCGCGGCTGGAGCCGCACCCGACATTGGCGCCGGCCAGCCAGATCCGGGCATTGCGGTATTCCGGCCGGTTCAGCGGAAAGTCCGGATCTTCCTCGCGGCTTCCCGGCGCCAGGTAGCGCCAGGCTGCGAACAGCCCGTCCTTCAGCCCGGTCTTGCCGGTGCCCCTGATCTCGCGCGAGGGGATGATGATGTCGGTGTCGACATTGTCGCGCATCAGCGGCAGGGCAGTCGCCGTCAGGCGGACGAGCGGTTCAGGCACGGCCAAGGGTCCTCGGGTCGGTGATGGCGCCGGCAATTGCCGAGGCCGCCACGGTTTCGGGGCTGGCGATATGGGTGCGGGTGCCGGGGCCCTGGCGGCTCTCGAAATTGCGGTTGGTGGACGAGATCACCCGCTCGCCCGCGCCGAAATGCTCGCCGCCGGCATAGAAGCACAGCGAGCATCCGCTCTCCCGCCATTCGAAGCCGGCTTCGCGGAAGATGCGGTCCAGACCCTCGGCTTCCGCGGCGCGCCTGACGGCCTGGCTTCCCGGCACGACGAGCGCCTTGCGGATGGTGGGAGCCACATGACGGCCCCTGAGAAGGGCTGCTGCCCGCCGCAGATCGGAAAGCCGGCTGTTGGTGCAGCTGCCGATGAAGGCTGCCTCCACGCGAAGACCGGCCAGCGGCTGGCCGGGCGCAAGGCCCGTGTAGGCAAGGATCCGCGCGAAGGTTTCCGCCGGCAGGCCCGAGGCCTGCGCATCGGGCACGCGCCCGGAAATGGGCAGGCTGTGCTGCGGACTGGTCCCCCAGGAGACCATGGGCTCGACCTCGTCCGCTGTGACATGGAGTTCGCGATCGAAGCCTGCGTCCGGGTCGGACGGCAGCGTCCGCCACGCCGCGACCGCCTGCGCCCACAGGTCGCCGCCGGGCGCGAAGCGCCGTCCTTCAAGATAGCGGAAGGTCGTCTCGTCGGGCGCCACAAGGGCCGTGAAGGCACCGAACTCGGTTGCCATGTTGCACAGCGTCATGCGCCCTTCCATGTCGAGCGCTGCCACGGCCTCGCCGGCATATTCGACCGCCATCCCCTCGCCGCCGCGCGCGCCGAATCTTGCGATGATGTGGAGCGCGAGATCCTTGGGCGTGACGCCGGGCGCGAGCCGTCCCGAGACGGTGACACGCATCGTGCCCGGCCTAGTCACGCGAAGCGTGCCGGTCGCCAGCGCATGTTCGGCCTCCGAACTGCCGATTCCCCATGCAAGCGCTCCGAAGGCGCCCTGTGTTCCGGTGTGGCTGTCGGGTGCGACGAGCGTCAGGCCCGGAAGCACGATGCCGAGTTCCGGCGAGATCACATGGGTGATGCCCTGGTCCGGGTCGGTCACGTCGAAGAGGTGGATCCCGGCTGCCCTTGCCGCCCCCCGCGTCTCGGAAATGAAGGCCTGGCCGCCCGGCATCAGCGTGCGGTCGTCGCGGCCCGGCCGCGTGTCGACGATATGGTCCATCACGGCAAAGACATGCGCCGGGTGCACGATCGGCCGGCCGGCGGCTGCCAGGGAGCGCAGGGCCGCAGCCCCGGTGCGCTCGTGCAGCATCACCCGGTCGATCGCAAGCAGGCCCGGCCTGATCTCGTGGGCCGCCCAGAGCTTGTTGAACAGGCTTGGCATGGGGCGGCCATAGCGGCGGCAGCGGCATCGCTGCAATTGTCGGCGACCGCGCAAACGCCTAGGACGGCTGCGTGAACGTCGCCCAACCTCTCGCGCCCGAGCGCCGACCGCGCGCGAAACTCTCCAACCTCGGCCTGCTGTGGGAACATGCGCGCTGCTACCCGGGGCGGATCGCAGCGGCCTTCGTTGCCCTCGTGGTGGCAGCCGGCGCCACGCTTGCCATCCCGCAGGGCTTCAAGCTCGTCATCGACCGCGGCTTCGGCGGCAATGATCCCGACGCAATCGCCCCCTGGTTCCTGCTGCTGCTGGGAATCGTGCTGGTGCTGGGAATCGCAACTGCGACTCGCTTCTACTTCGTCTCCTGGATCGGTGAGCGGGTCGTGCGCGACCTGCGCACGCGCGTGCAGACGCACCTGCTGGGGCTCGATCCGGGCTTCTTCGAGCTCAACCGCCCGTCCGAAATCGCCTCGCGCCTGACGGCCGACACCGCGATCATCGAACAGATCGTCGCTACCTCCACCTCGATGGCGCTGCGCAACCTGTTCATCGGGGCCGGCGGCCTTGCCTATCTTGCCTGGCTGTCGCCCAAGCTCACGGCCCTGATGCTGGTGGTCATTCCGCTGGTGGTGGTGCCCCTGGTGCTGGCGGGCCGCCGCGTACAGGCCCTCTCGCGCCAGAGCCAGGACCGGGTGGCCGATGTCGGCGCCATGGTTTCCGAAACGCTGCGCGCGATCAAGACGGTGCAGGCCTTCGGCGCAGGCCGGCGCGAGGCCGCGCGCTTCGAGGCGATCGCCGACCGGGCATTCGAGACGGCAAGGCGGCGCTTTCGGGTGAGGGCCCTCATGACGGCCTTCGTCATCACCCTGGCCTTCGGCGCCATCACGCTCGTCCTGTGGCAGGGTGCGCTCGATGTGCTTGCCGGCCGGATGTCGGGCGGGGCGATCGCGGCCTTCGTGCTGGCAAGCGCGATCGTCGCCGGCTCGGTTGGCGCGCTTTCGGAAGTCTATGGGGATTTCATGCGCGCCGCCGGCGCCTCGGGCCGGAT
>JBDNCK010000077.1:0-7559 GCA_046719675.1 Sphingomonadaceae bacterium
GCCGATGCCGTCGTCACCATGCTGCCGGCTGGCCCCCATGTGGCGGCCGTGTGGCGGGAAACGCTCTTCGCCCATGCCGCGCCGGGCACGCTTCTCATCGACTGTTCGACGATCGATGTGGCAACGGCGCGTGCGCTTGCCGCCGAGGCGGAGGCGAAGGGGTTTGCCGCCGTCGATGCTCCTGTCTCGGGCGGGATCGCGGCAGCGGCTGCCGGCACGCTCACCTTCATGGTGGGCGGGCCGGACGAAGCCTTCGCGCGCGCCCGGCCGATTCTCGCCGCCATGGGCAAGGCCGTCATCCACGCCGGCGGCAGCGGGGCCGGGCAGGCAGCAAAGCTTGCCAACAACATGCTGCTGGCAGCCTCGATGGTTGCCACCTGCGAGGCCTTCGCGCTCGCCGAGAAGCTGGGGCTCGACCCGCAGCGCTTCTACGACATCGCCTCCGTCTCCTCGGGCCAGTGCTGGTCGATGACAAGCTATTGCCCGCTGCCCGGCGTCGGCCCGGAAAGCCCGGCCGACCGCGACTATCAGGGCGGATTTGCAACCGCGCTGATGCTGAAGGACCTGCGCCTCGCACTCGAGGCCGCGTCGGCCGCGGGCGCCAGCACGCCCATGGGCCAGCGGGCGGCCGAACTCTACGAGGCCTTTGCCGAGGCCGGGCATGCCGGCCTCGATTTTTCCGCGATCATGCAGAAATTCCGGTAAATCGCGTTCACCATCGGCCGTTTCTCCGGAGGCAACACGGGCGCAAGGGTCGTGCGTCCGCCCGCCAGAGGAGTGCCTGATGTCGAACTTGCTCACCCGTCTCGCGCGTGACCGGTCGGGAGCGACCGCGATCGAATATGGCCTGATTGCTGCGTTCGTCGCGCTTGCCATCGTTGCGACCCTGCCGCAGATCCGCTCCAATCTTCAGGGTCTGTTCGGGAACGTCAACAAGGAGCTTTCGAACGCGAACAAGACCGCGCAGGGAAAATAGGCGGCGCGGCCGACAAGCCGGACCCGTCCGCGCCTGCACCCCTGCCGGCGCCTGAACCGGCGTTGTCGCTCCCAGCGCCGGAGCCGGCCAATGCCCTGTCCAAGGCCGCTTCGCCTGGCGCGGGATTTCAGGTCGGGTCGCCCGATCGCGCAGCACTGCCTGCCGCGGCTGCAACCCGCCCCCCGGGGCAGGAGAAGGCGGGCGCTGCACTCCCCGCGGGGTAACGGCTGATGATCTCTGGCTCTGTGCTCCCTTTCGACCCGTCCGTCTCCGCGCTGCTGGCATCGGCGGGGGCTGCGGCTGCCGTCGCCGCCCTCCTGATTGCCGGCGCCAGCGACCTTGCCGAGCGGCGCATTCCCAACCGGGTGAGCCTTGCGGTCGCGCTGGCTGCCATTCCCATGCTGCTGCTGCTTTCCCCGGCGGCGGCGTTCGTGCGCCTTGCGCTCGCGCTGGTGGCCGGTGCTGCCCTTGCGCTGGCCTTCGCGCGGGGTCTCGTTGGCGGCGGTGACGTGAAGCTTCTGTCCGCAGCCCTTCTCTGGGTGTCGCCCGCGACCTTGCCGCTGTTTCTGCTTGTCCAGGCCGGAGTCACCCTCCTCCTTGCCCTGGCGCTCGTCATGCGTCGCTGGATGCACGCCCGGATGCACGCCCGGCTGCGGGTGGCGCACGGCGCGAACGCCGGAATGGGGGAAGTCGGAACCGTGAGAGCGGCCGAAAGCCTGCCGCTTGGAACGGCGATCGCAGCCGGGGCGATCGCTGCCATCCTGCTCGAACTCGGCTGGCTCGACCTCGGCCGGCTCGGCATCGCGCAGCCGGGGGCTGGCTGACGCCATGGAAATGCCTCGCGCGCTGCAGGCTTCAGGGCCGGCACCAGCAGCAGGCTGGCCGGTACGGGCACGGCTGGCGACGCGTGCCACCCGCAGGCGGCGCCTGCCGCAGGCGATCCTGCGTCGTCGCAACGGCCTGATGCGCGGAATTGCCCTGGTCGGGGTATCCGTCCTGCTGGCGATTGCAGCCACCCTGGTGGCGGCGCGCTGGCTGGAGTCGGCTTCCCGGAAGGTTGCTGCGCCGGCGGCTCCCACGCCCATGGCAGCGGTGCTTGTCGCCGCCCGGGATCTGGCACCCGGGGAACCGCTTCGGGAGTCGGATGTTGCACCGGCCCGGTTTCCCGCCGACCAGGTCACAGCCGCCTTCCTGACCCCGGGCGACCCGCGTCTGGCTGCTGGCGCCACCGCGCTGGTGGCGATCCGCGCAGGCACCCCCGTTGTCGAGGGTTTCCTCACGCCTGCGGCCGGGCCGCTGGTCGCACGCCTTGCCCCGGGCAAGCGCGCCATGGCCATTCCCGTGAGTGCGAGCTCCGCTGTCGCCGGGCTCATCGCTCCGGGGGACCACGTGGACCTGGTCGTCACCCGCTCCCTCCCGTCCGGACGCACTGTCGCGGCCACGCTCGTCACGGACGTGAAGGTGCTCGGGCTCGATCAGCGCACGGCCCCTGTCTCCGGCGACGAGGATCGACTGGTTCCGGCGACCGTCACCCTCGAGGTGACACCACGCCAGGCAGAAGACCTTGCGCTTGTCGAGACGATGGGCCGGGTGACGCTGGCGCTGCGCGGCCGCGATCCGGCCGGAGAGGCGCCATCGGGCCTGCGCAAGGACACGGATGTCCCTCGCCTGTCCGCCTTCCTGCTCGCCGAGTCCGTTGCTGCCGCGCAGGAACCACCGCTGGCCGCGCAGGACCCGCGCGCGCGGTCCCCGGTCGGCCCCGCCCAGGTGCCGGTTCAGGTCGTCCGCGGGTCCTCGCAGCGGACGGCGACACCGGCTGCGGCCCCGGAAGAGGCATTGCCATGAAGGCGGCTGGCTGGATGGCACTCGCCCTGCTGCTGGCGGCGCCCAGCGTCGAGGCCGCGCAATCCGAAGCCGCGGGCGGCCGGGAGATCGTCGAACTTGGAAAGGGCCGCCTGTTGCGGCTGGATCGCCCTGCTGCCTCCGTGTTCGTGGCCGACCCCGAGATCGCCGACGTCGAGGTGCGCACGCCCATGCTCCTCTATCTCTTCGGCCGCGCACCGGGCGAAACCAGCCTGTTTGCCGTCGATAGTGCGAACCGGGCGGTGACGGGTCTTACCGTCGAGGTCCGCTACGACGAGGCGGCGCTCGAGCAGGCGCTTGCCCGCGCCCTTCCGGGCGGCCGCTTCGCGATCCAGTCGGCAGGCGACGCCTTGATCCTCAGCGGCCATGTGGAAACGCCGGCGGAAGCCGAGGATGCCGTCCGGATTGCCGCCCGCTTCGTGCCAGCCGCCGATCGCGCCCGCATCATCAACCGCCTCGTCGTCGCCGCTCCGACCCAGGTCCAGCTGCGCGTGCGCGTGGTCGAGATGTCGCGCGATGTGTCGCGCGCACTCGGGTTCAACTGGCAGGTGGCCGGCACTGCCGGCGATGTCACCTTTGGTCTCGCCACGGGAAATCCCATCCGTGCGCTCAACGGGATTGCAGGGCTCAGGAACAGCGGGGTCGACAATCTCATCGGAGTCTACAACGGCGGCAGCGTCGACGTGACGGCCGTCGTCGACGTGCTCGACCGCAAGGGTCTGGTCTCGATTCTTGCCGAGCCGAACCTGACCGCGCTTTCCGGCATGCCCGCATCCTTCCTTGCCGGCGGCGAGTTCCCCATTCCGGTTCCGCAGCAGGGCAATGTCACCACCATCGAGTATCGGCGTTTCGGGGTGAGTCTCGCGTTCGTTGCAACGGTGACGGACGGCGGGCGCATCCATCTGCAGGTACAGCCTGAAGTCAGCGCGCTTTCGACGGCAGGCGCGCTCAGCTTCGAGGGTGCGAACATCCCCTCGCTCACCGTGCGGCGCGTGGAAACGGCGGTCGATCTCGCCTCGGGCCAGAGCTTTGCCATCGCGGGCCTGATCCAGGCCTCGGAAAAGCAGGAACTGCGGAAGCTCGCCGGCCTTGGCGACATTCCGGTGATTGGCGCGCTCTTGCGCTCGCGCCGGTTCGAGCGGGAGGAGACCGAGCTTGTCGTCATCGTCACCCCCTATCTGGTACGCCCGGTCGCACCTGCCGTGCTCGCCGAGCCGCGTGCCGAGGAGCGGCTGAAATGAAACTCCTCCTCTATTGCCTTCTTGTCCTCGGCCTCGCTGTCGCGCCGGCGCTGGCCGGCGAGGCAGAGCCACCCGCAGCGCTGGCCGATCGCGGCCCCGAGTCCGGTGCGATCCCGGGCTGCTCCCGGGCTGCGGTCCTTGCAGGCGGCCCGCTCCCCTTCGGCTGCGCGACTGCCCTCAACCGCGAGGCCATGCTGGCGGAGCCCTCGCACCTGGTCGTGCCTGCACCCGTGCCGCCCGCCCGGGGGGATGCCGCCATCCGGGCGCAGGAGCAGTATCGCAGCGGCAAGGCCGCCCGCCCGCCGGTGGCATCAGCCTTCGAGGGGCAGGGCGGCGGAGCAGTGCCGCAATGACATCCGATCCGGTCCTCCCGCTGTCCCGCCGGTTCGTGGGTTCCGCGACGGATCCCGCCAGCCGCCAGGCGATCGCCATGGCGGCTGCCGCCCATGGCTGGGTTGACCCGGAGATCATCGAGGGCGGGCTCGAGAATGTGCATGCGCAGCTCGCCACCGGCCCGGCGCCGGGCTTCCTGGTGCTGGATCTCTCGTCGACCAAGGCGCCTCTGCCGGCGGTCGATGCGCTTGCGGATCTCTGCGATCCCGAGACGCGCGTGATTGCTATTGGAACACAGAACGACGTGCGCCTCTATCGCGGCCTGCGGGCACTGGGGATCTGCGACTATCTCCTGAAGCCGATCGACCATCAGCAGATGGTCGCCGCCATCGAGGCGGCCCTGGCCACGGCGAACGGCCTGCCCGCGAGCGAGACAGCAGGCGAAGCCCGTGCGCCGGTCGTGGCGCTTGTGGGGACACGCGGCGGGGCCGGCTGCTCGGCTTTGGCAGCCTCCGTTGCCAGCCTCTGTGCGCGTGCGGGCAAGCGCACCGTCCTCATCGACCTCGATGTCCAGGGGGGAAGCCTCGCGCTCGACCTCGACTGCGAGGCGTCCCCGGCGATTGCGCAACTGCTGCAGTCCCCCGAGCGGGTGGATCCGCTGGTGATTGGTCAGGCCCTGAAGCCTCACCGCGAGGGCTTCCGGCTGCTGGCCTCCGACGCTGCCATCGAGACGAGCCTCATCCTCGAGCCCGACGCCGTGCTGGCGCTGGTGTCGGCTGCAGCCGCCGACGCGGACATTGTCGTCATCGACATGCCGCGCTGGCTCGACCGGTCGCGCCGGGCCGTGCTGCGCACGGTGGACCGGCTTGCGATCGTCACGCCGCTCACGCTTGCCGGCCTGCGCGACACCAGGCGGATGAGCGGGCTTGCCGCGGGACTGCGCGCCGGCCAGCGTCCGCTGGTCGTGGCCAGCCGGGTCGGCGGATTTGCAGCAGAGCTGGATTGCGACGCCTTCGTCGATTGCCTCGAGGCGCCAATCGACTGGCTGGTGCCCGAGGTGCCGGAAGCCGCTCGCCGCGCAACCGAGGCGGGGGCGACGCTGGCAAGCGTCGCGCCGCCGGCGCTTGCCGAGCCGCTGGCCGGCCTCGCGCTCGATCTTTCGCCCCTGCCGCTGGAGCTTGGGCGACAGCTGCCCGCCTGGCGGGATCGCCTTTCTGCCCTGTTGCGAAGGGCGGCCTGATGGCAGTCTTCGGGCGGCGCGCACGCGAACAGGCAAGGATTGCGCCGGCTGCAGCGCCGCCAGGATCGCCCGCAGCCCGCGCCGGGCTTGCCCAGGTCGACCAGGCCACGGCGCTCCGGATCACGCAGCCCGCGATTGCCCGAAGCTTCGATCCGGCCACCGATGCCCGCCGGCCGCGCGGCGAGCTGGCAGCCGCGATCGGCGCCCGCATCACCGCCGCGCTTGAGGCCGAGGGGCTTTCGGTCAATGCCGATGATCATCGCGAGCTTGTCACGCATTTCCTCAACGGCCTGATCGGCGCCGGCCGGCTGATGGAAGCAGAGCGTGCCCCGGCCGGGCCGACGGGCGCGCGTGCGGTCGAGCGCGCGCTTGTCACCGTTCTGCCCCTCATCCTCGAGCGCATCGACCCGATTGCCGCCACCCGGATGAACCGCGGCGAGTTCGGACGCCGCATGAAGGAGATGCTCCCGCCGCTCCTCGCCGAGCAGGGGATCGTTCTCAATCGCGAGGAACTGCGCGATCTCATCGGCCTCCTGATCGACGACATGCTCGGCCTGGGTCCGCTCGAGCCGCTGCTCGCCGATGACAGCATCACCGACATCATGGCGAACGGCCCGAAAAGCATCTGGGTGGAACGGCACGGACGGCTGGAACAGACGAGCGCGCGCTTCCGCGACAACGATCACATGATGAGCATCGTCACCCGCATGGTGACGGCCGTCGGCCGCCGGATCGACGAGTCGAGCCCGCTGGTGGATGCACGGCTTGCCGATGGCAGCCGGGTCAACATCATCATCCCGCCGCTTGCCATCGACGGGCCGGCGATCTCGATCCGGAAGTTCGCCCGGCACCGGATCGACCTCGAGCGCATGGTCGCCAACGGCAGCCTGTCACCGGCCATGGCGACCCTGCTCAAGATCGCGGCACGGATCCGGCTCAACATCCTCGTCTCGGGCGGCACCGGCTCGGGCAAGACGACCATGCTGAACGCATTGTCCGCCCTCATCGCGCCCGATGAGCGGATCGTCACCATCGAGGATGCCGCCGAACTCCAGCTGGATCAGCCGCATGTCGTCCGGCTGGAGTCCCGTCCGCCGAACCTCGAGGGACGCGGCGAAGTCACCATCCGCGACCTCGTGAGAAACGCGCTGCGCATGCGGCCGGACCGGATCATCGTCGGCGAGATCCGTGGTGCCGAGGCCATCGACATGCTCCAGGCGATGAACACCGGCCATGACGGCTCGCTTGGTACCATTCACGCCAATCGCCCGCGCGAGGCGCTGACCCGCCTCGAGAACATGGTGGCAATGGCAGGATTTGCCCTGCCGGCTGCCGCCATGCGCACGCAGATCGCCTCGGCAGTCGATCTCATCATCCAGGTGGCGCGGATGAAGGATGGCGTCCGCCGCGTGACCGGCATCGCCGAAGTCACGGGAGTCGAGGGGGACGTGATCGCCCTTCAGGAGCTGTTCCTGTTCCGCGAGCAGCCGGCCGGAACCGACGCTCCCCCCGGCTCCGTCCATGGCAGGTTCGAAGCCACAGGGTTCCGCCCGCAGTTTGCGGCTCGCGCCGAGCTCGCCGGGCTTGCCGGCCTGCTTGCCGAGGCGCTGGCGTGACTGCCTCCCTGCCAGCCCTCGCCGCGGCGAGCCTCCTGGTGGTGGCGGCGATACTTGCCGGCGTGCTGCTTGGCCTTGGCGTGCGGCATCTCAAGCGGTTGGCGGCGCTTCGCAAGCGTGCGCAGCGGCTTGCCGACAGGCATGTCACGCCCGCGGGAAGAACGGGGCCCGAGGCAAGGGCCCGCCCGTCCGGCTCGCTCGCCCGGACGCAAGTCACGTCGACCAGGGCCCGCCAGTGGCTTGCCCGGCTACTGGGCGTCACCCCGGAGGCCGTCACCGGGGATCTGTGC
>JBDNCK010000008.1:0-15280 GCA_046719675.1 Sphingomonadaceae bacterium
GTCCGCCCCGGCCACGGGCTCGAAGGCAAAACACCCCACCCGATCAAGCTGCGCTTCCTCCAGCCAGTCGAGCAGATGCGCAAAATCCGCCTCCGTCTCGCCGGGGAAGCCGACGATGAAGGTCGAGCGGATGGCAAGATCGGGCACCAGCCGGCGCCAGGCTGCCAGCCGCTCCAGCACCTTCGTTTCGTCGGCCGGGCGGCGCATCGCCTTCAGAACCGTCGGGCTCGCATGCTGGAAGGGGATGTCGAGATAGGGAAGGACGAGGCCCTCGGCCATCAGGGCGACCAGTTCGTCGACATGGGCGTAAGGGTAGACATAGTGGAGGCGCACCCAGGCGCCCAGCCGCCCGAGCGCGCGCGCAAGATCGGTGATGTGCGCCCGCAGCCCTTCCTTTCCGAACCGCGCGTGGCGCAGGTCCCGCCCATAGGCGGATGTGTCCTGGCTGATCACCAGCAGTTCCTTCGTGCCGGCGGCCACCAGTTTTTCCGCCTCGCGCAGGATCGCATCCGGCCGGCGGCTTTCCAGCCGGCCCCGGAGCGAGGGAATGATGCAGAAGCTGCAGCGGTGGTTGCAGCCCTCGGAAATCTTGAGATAGCTGTAGTGGCGCGGGGTGAGCTTGAGGCCCGCCTCGGGCACGAGATCCACGAAGGGCTGGACCGGCACGGGCGCGGCCCGGCGCACGGCCCCGACCACGTCCTCATACTGCTGCGGGCCGGTGACGGCGAGAACGGCTGGAAACCGCTCGCGGATGGTCTCGGCCTGTGCGCCCATGCAGCCCGTCACGATCACCCGGCCATTCTCGCCCAGCGCTTCCTCGATGGCGGCAAGGCTCTCGGCCCTGGCGCTGTCGAGGAATCCGCAGGTGTTGACGATGACGACATCGGCCCCGGCATAGTCCCCGGAAAGCGCATAGCCATCGGCGCGCAGCCGGGTGAGGATCCGCTCGCTGTCCACCAGCGCCTTGGGGCAGCCGAGCGAGACCATGCCGACAGCAGGCGCAGGCGCCAGGTGCGTGGCCATGGCGCCTTCCTAGAACCCCATCAGCTTCAGCACTTCCTCGCGCGCGCGCTCGTCGTCGCGGAAGATGCCCATCATGCGGCTCGTGGTCATGGTGACACCCGGCGTGAGGACTCCGCGCGCCGACATGCAGGCATGGGTTGCGGCAATCACGACGGCCACGCCCTTGGGCTGCAACCGCTCCCAGATCGCATCCGCGATCTCCGCCGTCAGCCGCTCCTGCACCTGCAGGCGCCGCGCATAGCCGTGCGTGACGCGCGCGAGCTTCGAAATCCCCACCACCCGGTGGGAGGGAAGATAGGCGACATGCGCCCGGCCGATGATGGGGGCCATGTGATGCTCGCAGTGCGACTGGAAGGGGATGTCCTTCAGCAGCACGATCTCGTCATAGCCCCCCACTTCCTCGAAGGTGCGCGAGAGATGATCGCGCGGGTCTTCCTCATAGCCCTTGAAATATTCGCGCCAGGCCCGCGCAACCCGGCCGGGCGTGTCGATGAGGCCCTCGCGGGTGGGATCGTCTCCGGCCCAGCGGATAAGGGTGCGCACGGCTTCCAGCACGTCGGGCGGAATGGATGCGTCCCGGTCCGGGCCGGTCAGCGGTTCGTCATCGTCATGCGTGTGATAATCGGCCATGTCCGTCCCCGTTCATGCCTTCCGTCCGGCTGCCGGGCGCGACCCTCCAGGAGGCTGGTGCCGGATGCAGGGGTCGAACCCGCGACCTTCGGTTTACAAAACCGCTGCTCTGCCAGCTGAGCTAATCCGGCGCGCGGGCGCCCATACGCGGGGCGACGCCTGCGTTCAACTGCGACGCAGGGCGCTTCCTTCGGCCGCGCGCACCCGCTAGGCTCGGCCCCGGGGTCGGGCCACGCGGGGGAAAAGCGCGGATGGTCGCCCATGTCGCAACGGTTGCCTATATCGGGCTGGAAGCCAAGCCCGTCGATGTGCAGGTGCAGATTTCGCCTGGCGCCTTCTCCTTCCTGATCGTCGGCCTGCCCGACAAGGCCGTGCGCGAAAGCCGGGATCGGGTGCAGGCGGCCTTCTCCGCGCTCGGCCTTGCGCTGCCGCCCAGGCGCATCACGGTGAACCTCGCGCCGGCCGACCTCGAGAAGGCAGGGTCGCACTATGATCTGCCGATCGCGCTCGGGCTGCTGGCAGCCCTTGGCGTCGTCGATCCGGAGTCGGTCGCAGCATCGGTTGCCGTGGGCGAGCTTTCGCTCGACGGCCGGCTCGCACCTTCGCCTGGCGTGCTGCTGGCAGCCCTCCATGCCGCGGGCGCAGGCCTTTCCCTTATCTGTCCGGCAGCCCAGGGCGGGGAAGCGGCCTGGCTTGCCGACAGCGACATGCCACTGGAAGTGATTGCAGCCCCTGACCTGCACGCCCTCATCGCCCATTTGCGCGGCACCGCCCTGCTCCCCGCGCCAGCCCCCAGCGCGCTGGACGCGGCGGGCTTTTCCGGCCCGGATCTCGCCGACATCAAGGGCCAGGAAGTCCCCAAGCGCGCCGTCGAGATCGCAGCAGCCGGTGGCCACAACCTGCTGATGTGCGGGCCGCCGGGCGCCGGCAAGTCGATGCTGGCTGCCGCCCTTCCCGGCATCCTCCCTGAGCTGTCATCGGCAGAGGCGCTGGAAGTGGCCATGATCGCGAGCATTGCCGGGGCGCTCGACGGCAGTGCCATCCGCCGGGCGCGCCCATTCCGCGCGCCGCATCACTCGGCCTCCATGCCGGCCTTGGTCGGCGGCGGCGCGAAGGCGCGGCCGGGGGAAGTCAGTCTTGCCCATCTGGGTGTCCTCTTCCTCGACGAGCTTCCCGAGTTCAGCCGGCAGGTGCTCGATTCGCTGCGCCAGCCGCTCGAGCGCGGCGCCGTTGAAGTCGCGCGCGCGGAAGCGCATGTCACCTGGCCGGCCCGTGTCCAGCTGGTCGCGGCGATGAACCCCTGCCGCTGCGGCCACCTCGACGATGCCGGGCTTGCCTGCGCGCGCGCGCCGAAGTGCGCGGCAGACTATCAGGCGAAGATCTCGGGGCCGATGCTCGACCGGATCGATCTCCATGTCGACGTGCAGGCGGTGAAGGCTGCCGACCTGATGCTGCCGGCCCCAAGCGAGACGAGCGCGACGGTGCGCGCGCGCGTGGCCGAGGCCAGGAAGCGACAGGAAGCCCGCTATGCCGGAACGCCGGCGCGCACCAATGCCGAAGCCGACGGCAAGCTGCTCGAGGAGACCGCTGCGCTCACCGACGAGGCGCGCCGGCTGCTCCACCAGGCAGCCGACGCGCTCAGGCTTTCGGCGCGCAGCTTCACCCGGATGCTGCGGGTGGCCCGGACGATTGCCGACCTTGCCGCCTGCCAGGCGGTCGAGCGCGCGCATGTGGCCGAGGCGCTCAGTTTCCGGCGGCAGCCGCCGCGCAACTAGCGGCTCAACCGCGGCGGATTTCCACCGGCATCTGGCGGAAGCCGTGGACGAAATTGGAGAAGACCCGCACCGGCTGGCCGGCCAGCTCCACGCGCATCTGCCGCTTCTGCATCTCCTCGAGCAGGACGGTCAGCTGCAGCTCGGCAAGGCGGGCGCCCACGCAGCGGTGGATGCCGAAGCCGAAGGCAAGATGCCGGCGCGCATTTTCCCGCCAGGGGATGAAGCTGTCGCCATCGGGAAACACCGTCTCGTCGCGATTGGCAGACAGATACCAGAGAACGACCTTCTCGCCCTGGCGGATGGTTTCGCCATGCAGATCGAAATCGCTGAGCGCGGTGCGCCGCATGTGGGCAAGCGGGGTCTGCCAGCGGATGAGCTCCGAGACGGCGTTGGGGATCATCGCGGGCGTGGCCATCAGCTTCTGCCAGTTGGCGCGATAGAGGTTCTGCGCCATCACCGAGCCGGACATGGTATTGCGCGTGGTGTCGTTCCCGCCGACGATCAGCAGCACGAGATTGCCGAGAAACTCCTGCGGGCTCATGTTCCGGGTGGCGGGCGAATGCGCCATCATCGAGATGAGATCGGGACGGGGGTCCTTGTCGGCCCGCTCCTGCCACAGCCGCGTGAAATAGGCGGCCATCTCGAACAGGATCTCCCAGCGCTCGCGGTTCTTGGCGTCATCGTCGAGCGCGTCGAAATCGACCGCGGTATCCGACCATTTGGTGAGCAGCCGCCGGTCCTCCCAGGGGAAATCGAAGAGGATGGCAAGCATGCCCGTGGTCAGCTCGATGGAAACCCGGTCCACCCATTCGAAGACTTCGCCTTCGGGCAGGGTGTCGAGCAGTTCGGCCGTGCGGCGGCGGATATTGTCCGACTGGCGCAGCATCTCGGCGGGCGTGAAGGCCGGCGCCACGGTGCGGCGCTGGCCGGTGTGCTCTGGCCGGTCCATCGCGATGAACATCGGCATTTCCGGCTCGTCGCGATCGGGCCGGCGATCGGCGATGGTGATGCCGCCCACGTCCCAGCGCGAGGAGAAGACATCCGGCCGGCCCTCCACTTCCTGGATGGCGGCATGGCTCACCACCGACCAGTAGGGGCCGAAGAAGGATTCGGGGCAGAAATGCAGCGGCCCGCGCGCGCGCAGCGCCCGGAACTTCGGCAGGATGCGGCTGTATTCCTGCCACTCCTCCAGCTTCGAGACATCGAGCTCGTCGAGCGAAAGCGGCTGTTCGACGGCAAGCGTCGCCATGATTCGTCTCCCTCCAGCGCTATTCTGAGCCTAACTCAAAAGCCGGGGCTGTCAAGTCATTTGCGGAGTGCTGCTCCGCACAATCACTCGGCGACGGCCGGCCGCGCTGCTGCTTCCTGCTCGCGCTGCTCCCGCTCCATCTCCCATTGCGAGACGGCCGCCGATGCCACGGCATTGCCCACGACATTGGTGGCCGAGCGCCCCATGTCGAGAAAATGGTCGACGCCCAGGATGAGCAGCAGTCCTGCCACCGGAATGTCGAACACCGGCAGCGTGGCGGCAATCACGACCAGCGAGGCGCGCGGCACGCCGGCGATCCCCTTGGAGGTGATGAGCAGCATCGCCATCATCGCGATCTGCTCGAAGAGCGACAGCTCGATGCCATAGGCCTGCGCAATGAACAGGACGGCAAAGACGCAATACATCATCGAGCCGTCGAGATTGAAGGAATAGCCAAGCGGCAGCACGAAGGAGGAGATGCGGTTGGGGATCCCGAAGCGGTCGAGCGCGGCGAGGATCCGCGGGTAGGCCGCCTCCGAGCTGGCGGTCGAGAAGGCAAGGATGAAGGGATCGCGGATTTCCTTCACGAGCCGCACCACCGCCGGCCCGCCGATGACGAGGCTGCAGGCGAGCAGGTTCAGGGCCACAAGCGCAAGCAGGGCCACATAGAAGCCGCCCATGAACTTGCCATAGGTGATGACGACCCCCAGCCCGCGTTCCGCGATCGTCGCCGTGACGGCTGCAAACACCGCAAGCGGCGCCACCTTCATCACGAAGCCGGTGATGATGAGCATGAGGTCCATGAGCGCTTCGGCGCCCTCGACCAGCGGCTTGCCCTTCTCCCCCATGCGCGAGAGCGCGATTCCTGCGAACACCGAGAAGACGACGACCTGCAGGATGGCGTTCTTCGCCAGCGCATCGAAGATGGAGGTGGGCACGAGTTCGGTCACGAAGCGCCGGAAGGTGAAGGCAGCGGTGGACACGCCCGAGTCCGCGCTTGCCGGCGGCAGCGGCAGGCCCAGCCCCACCCCCGGCTGGAAGAAGGAGACGGTTGCCCAGCCGATGATGAGCGCGCCGACCGAGGTTGCCATGAACCAGATGATGGCGCGGCCGCCGATGCGGGACAGCGCAGAGACGTCGCCGCCCATCCGCCCGATGCCCGAAATCAGCGCACCCAGCACCAGCGGCGCGATGATCATCTTGATGAGCCGCAGGAAGACGTCGGTGATGATGGTCAGATTCTCGGCCCACTGGCGCGCGGTTTCTTCCGACGTCGCAAGGTTGAGCCAGCCGCCAACCGCCAGGCCGAGCAGCAGCGCGCCGATGATCCAGGTGGTGAGCTTGCCGCGCATTGGGGACAGGTCCCTGCCAGCGGGAGCGCGCGCGGGCAAGCCGGCGGTTGCGCCGCGCGCGCCACGCCGGCAACAGGGGGCCATGCGCAACTGGCAGGCCGTCATCTGGGATTTCGGCGGGGTTCTCACCTCCTCGCCCTTCGAGGCCTTTGCCGCCTATGAGCGCGAGAATGGCCTGCCCGAAGGGTTCATCCGGCAGGTGAATGCCACCAATCCCGACACCAATGCGTGGGCGCTTCTCGAGCGCAGCGAAATCGGGCCCGAGGCGTTCGACCGGCTCTTTGCCGCCGAGTCGCAGGCGCTTGGGCATCGCGTTCCGGGAAGCGCCGTGCTGCCGCTCCTGGCCGGCACGCTGCGGCCCCGCATGGTGGCAGCCCTTGATCGCTGCCGCGCTGCCGGCCTGAAACTGGGCTGCATCACCAACAACGCGAAGGTGGGTCATGGCCCCGGCATGGCGGACCACCCGGGCCGGTCGCAGGCCATCGCCGGGGTGCTCGCCCGGTTCGACCATGTCATCGAAAGCTCGAAGGTCGGCATCCGCAAGCCCGATCGGAGGATCTATGCGATGATGCTGGAGGCGCTCGCGGTGCCCGCCGCGGCTGCGATCTACCTCGACGACCTTGGCATCAACTGCAAGCCGGCAGCCGCCATGGGGATGGCTGCCATCAAGGTCACGTCCGAAGCGCAGGCGCTTGCCGAGCTGGAAGCGCTGCTGGGGTTTGCCCCCGGCTGAGGCTCAGGCCGCGCGCACCACGGCCTGGCGCTTGCGGTCGAAGCTCGAGGGAATGTGCATCGCTTCGCGATACTTGGCGACCGTGCGGCGCGAGAGGCTGAAGCCCTCCTTCTCGAGGATCGTGTGGAGATCATTGTCGGACAGCGGCTTCATGGGCGGCTCGGCCTCGATCAGCGCCCGGATCCGGGCCTTGACCGCTTCCATCGCGACATCCTCGCCGCCGTCCGAGCTGTGGACCGCGGACGAGAAGAAATACTTCAGTTCAAACACGCCGCGTTCGCAGGAAAGATACTTGTTTGAAGTCACGCGGCTGACGGTTGATTCATGCACTTCCGTCGCTTCGGCGATCTGGCGCAAGGTCATCGGCTTCAGATGCGCAACGCCATGGGCGAAGAACCCGGCCTGCACCTTCACGATCTCGGAGGCCACCTTGAGGATGGTGCTCGCGCGCTGGTCGAGCGCGCGAATGAGCCATTGCGCCGACGACAGGCAGCCGTCGAGAAACTGTTTTTCCGCCTTGTTTCCCGCGCCTGCCGCATGCGCTGCAACGAAGGCCTGATACTGGCGATTGACGATGAGCCGTGGCAGCGTGCCGGAATTGAGCTCCACGACATGGCCGGCGCCCGACCGCCGCACGAAGAGATCCGGCACCACGGGCGCTGCCCGGCCGCCGCCAACCTTGAGGCCAGGCTTGGGATCATAGCTGCGCAGCTCGCGCAGCATGTCGGCGAGGTCCTCTGCATCGACATGGCACAGCCGGCGCAGCTGCGCGAGATCCCCCCGCGCCACCAGGTCGAGATGATCGATGAGCGCCTGCATGCACGGGTCCAGCCGGTCGGCCTCGCGCGCCTGGAGGGCGATGCACTCGGCAAGGCTGCGCGCGCCAACACCCGTCGGCTCGAAGGTCTGGATGATGGCAAGCACCCGCTCGGCCTCGGCAATCGGCACGCCCAGCCGGAGCGCGACCTCCTCCAGCGGCTCGGACAGATAGCCGGCCTCGTCGATGACGCCGATGATCGCAAGCGCAAGGGCGAGGTCCATGCCCGACAGGTGACTTCCCGCCTGGCGGGCCAGATGCTCGGCAAGGCTCGCTTCCTCGGCTGCAAGGAGGTCGGGAAGGAAGCCCTCCTCGCTCGTACCAGCGCCGGTCCCGCTGTCAGCGGCACAGTCATGATGGAAACGCTCTTCCACCATGTCTGCGTCGAGGCTGTCCTCCCGCTCGGCACGAGTCCCGTCGGACAGGGTCTCCGTCATCGGTGCCGGGTCATGCGCGGTCTCGACCGGCGCGTCGGATGGCTCTGCCACCTCCTCGCTGGCCTCGAAGTCCTCGGCCGTCTCCAGCAGCGGATTGCGTTCCAGCTCGGCTGCGATCTCGGCCTGGAGCTCGAGGTTGGAAAGGGCGAGCAGCCGGATGGCCGCCTGGAGCTGCGGCGAGAGGACGACGGTCTGGGCCGTCCGCAGGTCAAGGCGGGGCCCGAGCGCCATCAGCGAACGAAATCCTCGCCCAGATACACCTTGCGGACCATCTCGTCGGCGACAAGGGCATCGGGCGTTCCCTCGAACAGGACCCGTCCGTCATAGATGATGCAGGCGCGATCGACGATGTCGAGCGTCTCGCGGACATTGTGGTCGGTGATGAGCACGCCGATGTCGCGCTCGCGCAGGTGCAGCACCAGCCGGCGGATGTCGGCGATCGAGATCGGGTCGATCCCGGCAAAGGGTTCATCGAGCAGCATGATGGACGGAGAGGCGGCCAGCGCACGGGCAATCTCGCAGCGCCTGCGCTCCCCGCCCGAAAGCGCCATGGCCGGCGCGTTCCTGAGGCGCGCGATATGGAACTCGTCGAGCAGGGCGTCGAGCCGCGCCTGGCGCAGCACGCGGTCGGGCTCGGAGATCTCGAGCACGGCCTCGATGTTCTGGGCCACCGTCAGCCCGCGGAAGATGGAGGTCTCCTGCGGCAGATAGCCAAGCCCGAGGGCCGCGCGCCGGTACATGGGAAGACCGGTGATATCGAGCCCGTCGAGCAGGATCCGCCCCTGGTCGGGGGCGGCAAGGCCCATGATCGAATAGAAGCAGGTCGTCTTGCCCGCGCCATTGGGCCCGAGCAGGCCGACGACCTCGCCGCGATGCACCGAGAGCGACACGTCGCGCAGGACGACGCGCCCGTCATAGGACTTGCCGATGGAGACAACGGCCAGGCCAGCATCGGGCTCCGGCATGGCGCCGTCTGAGGCATCCTCCTCGGGCCTTACGACCGCATGCTCCAAGCGTCACTCCCTGCTCGCCCGGCCCGTTTCCACCGGCGCTCCTCGAGATAGCGCAGTTGGAAGGATTCTTGCAGGCCTTTTCTTGAGCTAGGGTGGGATGGCCAGCGCATCAACCGTCGGCGCCGCCTGACCTGTCCGTTCTGGCGCTTTCATCCAAAACGAAAGGGGTGGCCGCTGCCGGCCCCCCCCTGGCGGGCCCGGCGCCCCCGCGCTTCGCCCTTCAGGTCCGTCAGGCGCTGTAATACATGTCGAACTCGACTGGCGAGGGAGTCATCTCCCAGCGCTGCACCTCCTCCATCTTGAGCTCGATGTAGGCGTCGATCTGGTCATCGGTGAAGACGCCGCCCTTGGTGAAGACGGCGCGGCCCTTGTCGAGGCTCATGAGCGCCTCGCGCAGGCTCGCGCACACGGTCGGCACCTTCTTCAGCTCGCGCGGCGGCAGGTCATAGAGGTTCTTGTCCATCGGACCGCCCGGGTGGATCCGGTTCTCGATCCCGTCGAGGCCGGCCATCAGCAGCGCCGAATAGGCGAGGTAGGGGTTGGCCATGGCATCGGGGAAGCGCACTTCCACGCGCTTGGCCTTGGCGCCCGCCCCATAGGGAATCCGGCACGAGGCCGAGCGGTTGCGGCTGGAGTAGGCGAGCAGCACCGGCGCCTCGAACCCTGGCACCAGCCGCTTGTAGCTGTTCGTCGTCGGGTTGGTGAAGGCATTGACCGCCTTGGCGTGCTTGATGATGCCGCCGATGAAGAAGAGGGCGGTTTCCGACAGGCCGGCATAGCCGTCGCCGGCAAACAGCGGCTTGCCCTTGTTCCATACCGACATGTGGGTGTGCATGCCCGAGCCGTTGTCGTCCTTGATCGGCTTGGGCATGAAGGTTGCCGTCTTGCCATAGGCCTGCGCCACCATCTGCACGACATATTTGTAGATCTGCATCCGGTCGGCGGTCTCAACCAGCGTCCCGAACTCGAGGCCAAGCTCGTGCTGGGCGGCGGCGACTTCATGGTGATGCTTGTCGCACGGCAGGCCCATCTCGAGCATGGTGGCCACCATTTCGCCGCGCAGGTCCATCGCCGAGTCGACAGGCGGCACCGGGAAATAGCCGCCCTTGGCGCGCGGCCGGTGGGCGAGATTGCCTTCCTCATACTGGCGCCCGGAATTCGTTGGCAGCTCGATGTCGTCGATCGCGTAGAAGCCGCCGGCATAGCCCTGCGAGAAGCGCACGTCGTCGAAGACGAAGAACTCGGCTTCCGGCCCGACATAGACGGTGTCGCCGACTCCGCTCGCCTTCACATAGGCTTCCGCGCGCTTGGCCGTCGAGCGCGGGTCGCGGCCATAAAGATCGCCGGTCGCCGGTTCCACGATGTCGCAGAAGAGGATGAGCATCGGCGTTGCCGAGAAGGGATCGACATAGACCGCGTCGAGATCGGGCTTCAGGATCATGTCGCTCTCGTTGATCACCTTCCAGCCGGCGATCGACGAACCGTCGAACATGAAGCCCTCGGTCAGATTGTCCTCGTTGATGACCCTTTTGGCCATCGAGAGATGCTGCCACTTGCCCCTGGGGTCGGTGAACCGGAGATCGACCCACTCGATCTCCTTTTCCTTCATCATCTTCAGAATGTCGTCGGGCTTGTTGGCCATGTCTCTCTCCTGGTCGTCTGGCGGGCGTGTCGGGCGGGTCAGCCGGGTGGGCGGGTCAGATGGCGTCGCTGTCGCGTTCTCCGGTGCGGATGCGGACGGCGGCTTCCACCGGGCTCACGAAGATCTTGCCGTCACCGATGCGCCCGGTGCGCGCGGCCGTTGCAATCGCTTCCACGACCCGGTCGACCTGGTTGTCGTCAACCACCACCTCCAGCCGCACCTTGGGCAGGAAATCGACGATATATTCCGCCCCCCGGTAAAGCTCGGTATGCCCCTTCTGCCGACCGAATCCCTTGGCTTCGGTGACGGTGATGCCGGACACGCCGACATCGTGCAGCGCTTCCTTCACCTCGTCGAGCTTGAACGGCTTGATGATCGCTTCGATTTTCTTCATCCGCGGTCCCTCTTGCCCAATCCTGTGCCCGAAGCGGGCCGGAAGGCAAACCCCCGGCCCTTCTGCGCCCCTGGCGCCTGCACGCGCATCCGCCGCGCAGCCCGCCCGGACATCGGGCCAGCAGGCGGCCCAGCCATCCTCCCGGCAGGCCTTCCAGCACAAGGCCCTGCCATCCGCCTTGCAGCTTGCAAGCTTCATGCCAACCCCTGTCCGAGGGGGAGAGGCCGGATTTGTCGTGGCGAACTGCCCGATTTTCGGGCAGGCTGCCCGCCATTCGGGCAGGGGCGCGCCTCGACAGGCCCGGTTTCGCACGCCAAAGGGCGCCGCCATGCACGACACATCCGCCCCGGCGCCGGAAAGCCGCATCCTGAAGATCGCCCGGGTGATCCCCGATCCGGTCGTCATCTTCATGGCGCTCTGGCCGATCTTCTTCCTCGCCAGCATGGCGCTTGGCGGCTATTCCTACGAGGCGCAGGCGCCGGCAGGGGGCACCGTCACCCAGACCATCCGCGACATGTCGGAGCGCGCCAATGTGCTCTGGATGCTCGACAACATGATCGTCCAGAACTGGCTGGCCTTCGGTGGCGGCGTGCTTGGCATCATTCTCGTCATCGTGATGGCCGTGGGCGTGGCCGAACATGCCGGGCTTCTGGGTGCGCTCATCAAGCGGGCAGGCGCTGCCATCCCGGAACGGTTCCTGGCGCTTGCCGTCGTCTTCCTCGGCGTCATGAGCTCGCTGGCGTCGGATGCCGGCTATGTGATCCTCGTGCCGCTGGCCGGGCTTCTCTACGCCAGCCTCGGCAAGCATCCGCTCGCCGGCATGGCGGCCGGCTTTGCCGGGGTTTCGGCGGGCTTTTCCGCCAATCTCATCCCCGGCACCACCAGCGACGTCATCATGGGGGTGAATGCGCGCGCGTTTGCCGAAGCCCAGGGGATGGCCTTTGTCGGATCGCTCGGCCAGCCGCTCAATCCCGCCACCATGACCTATTTCTTCACGGCCGCCTCCGTGTTCCTGCTCGCCCCCGTCGGCGCGTTCGTCACCCACCGCTTCATCGAGAAGCGGCTGGCAGGCGTTCCCTTCGACGTCCCGGCCGATGTCGATGTCGGGGAGTTCGCGCTCTCCGACGGGGAGCGCCGCGGCCTGAAGGCGGCCGGCCTTGCCCTTGTCGCGGCGCTCGGCCTCGTCTGGCTGCTCGCCCAGGGCCCGCTCGCGGCCTACGTCAATCCAGAGACGGGCCAGCGGGTCGTGCCCTATCTCGAGCGGCTCATCCTGCTCATCAGCCTGGTCTTCTTCACGGTGGGCTCTGCCTTCGGCTTTGCCTCGGGCAGTTTCCGGTCGGTGAAGGATGTGGTGACCGGCATGGTCAAGCAGATGAACACGATGGGCTATGTCATCGTGCTTGCCTTCTTTGCCTACAATGCGCTGTCGCTGTTCAGCTATTCGGGCCTTGGCACGCTGCTCACCCATCTCGGCGCTTCCGGCCTGACGGCGCTCGGCCTCCAGAATGCGCCCGTCCTGCTGCTCCTCGGCTTCCTGCTGATGACGGCGATCATCAACCTTGTGGTTGGCGGGCTCACCTCCAAGTGGCTGCTGCTGGGGCCGATGTTCATCCCCATGCTCTACACGGTGAACCCGGCGATGACGCCCGACGTGGTGGCAGCCGCCTACCGAGTGGGCGACAGCGTCACCAACATCATCACGCCGATGATGATCTACGCCGGCGTCATCCTCGCCTTCATGCGCCGTTATGTCCCGCGCTTCACGCTGGGCGAGATGTTCGTGCTGATGTTTCCCTACTCGGTCGCCTTCCTGCTTGCCTGGAGCCTGCTGCTGGTTGCCTTCTTCGCGCTCGGGATTCCCTTCGGCTTCTAGTCGGCTGTCAGGCCGCCCGGGCCTGGCGGGCGTCGGCCAGCACCTGGTCGGCGATCTTCTCGGCGATCATGATGGTGGGCGCATTGGTGTTGCCGGACGTGATCCGCGGCATGAGCGAGGCATCGACAACCCGCAGCCCGGCAATCCCGTGGACGCGCCCCGCCGGATCGGTGACGGCCATGGGATCCGAGGCCGGACCCATCCGGCAGGTGCCCACGGGGTGATAGATGGTCGATCCCCGCTGCCGCACGAAGGCAAGGAGATCCTCGTCTGACTGTGCATCCGCCCCCGGATCGATCTCGTGCGCCATATAGGGCGCGAGCGCCGGCTGGCTGGCCAGCGTGCGGGCAAAGCGCACCCCGGCAACGATCGTCTCCCTGTCGAGCGGATCGGCGAGATAGTTGGGCCGGATCGACGGCGGCGCGAACGGGTCGGCGGTCGCCACATGGATGGTGCCGCGGCTTTCGGGGCGCAGCTGGCACGGGGCGATGGTAAGCCCCGGCTCGCGCTCCAGCTCCCACAGCTGCGTTTCCACGAACTTCGGAATGTCCACCGTTGCCGGCAGGATGTGATACTGGACATCGGGCCCCTGCAGGCCCGGCCGCGAGCGCCAGTAGGCCTGCACATGCGCCGCCGACAGCGTGAGCAGGCCCTGCCGGGACACGGCGTAGCGCGCCGCCTCGACGGCGAGGCGCCAGCCACGGCTCATGCGGTTCACCGTCACCACGCCGGGCTTCAGGCGGAACTGCACGGAGACGACATAATGGTCCTGCAGGTTCGCCCCCACGCCGGGAAGCGCGTGCCGGACCGGCAGCCCGACTGCCTGAAGCACCTCCGGGTCGCCAATGCCGGACAGCTCGAGGAGCTGCGGGGAATTGACGGCGCCACCGCACAGGATGATCTCCCGGGCGAAGGCCTCCACGTCCATGCCGTGCTGGCGATAGCGCACGCCGACGGCGCGCTTCCCCTCAAAGAGGATGGCCGACACCTGCGCCTCGGTCTCCACGCGCAGGTTGGCCCGCTGCATCGCCGGCCTCAGATAGGCCTGGGCTGCCGACCAGCGCCGGCCGTTCTTCACCGTCAGCTGGAAATAGCTGATCCCGTCCTGGCTTTCGCCATTGCAGTCGTCGTTGAACGGCAGGCCCGCCTGCACGCCGGCTGCGACCACGGCGTCCGAGACCGGGTGGCGGGTGGTGGCGTCCGACACATGGAGCGGGCCATCGCCGGAATGCAGGCCATCCTTCAACCGTTCATTGCCTTCCGACCGCCGGAAATAGGGCAGGCAGTCCTCGAACGACCAGCCGGTCGCACCCATCTGCGCCCAGCCGTCATAGTCGGCGGCCTGCCCGCGCACATAGAGAAGCCCGTTGATCGACGAGGATCCGCCGAGCACCCTGCCCCTGGGCCAGACATGCGGGCGGCCGTCCGATCCCGGGTCAGCCTCGGTCTGGAACAGCCAGTTGACCCGCGGATCCTTGAGCGTCTTGGCATAGCCGACCGGAATATGGATCATCGGATCGCGGTCCTCCGGCCCCGCCTCCAGCAGCAGGACCCGCGCCCTCGGGTCGGCGGTCAGCCGGTTTGCCAGCACGCATCCCGCGGAGCCGGCCCCGACGATCAGCCAGTCGTATGCGGCGGCGTGCGCCTGGCCTGCGGTTCTTCCCATGCCGTTTCTCCCTCGCTTGTCGCTTCCATGCCGCCGGCCGCTCCGAGATCCCGGGCCTGCCCCTTGCGCCGCCGCAGATTGGCGCGCAGTGCCGCGCGCAGCCGCTGCGCCCGCTCGCTGGCCCGATCCGTCATTCCCAGCTGCTTTCCATTTGTTTACCTTTCTCCCCTGTCGGTGGAATTGCCACCCGCTGTAAAAAAATGTTACACCCAGCGTGCCTGATCCACAGGTCGGCGCGCGACAGGGCCTGGCGCAGGCAGTCCGGGAGGCACATGAACGGCACGGTCGCAGGCATCGGAGTCTTCAGCCACCTGATCGCCGTCGGGGCATTCGGGCTCATCGCGATCTGGCTGCTGGTCCAGCCGCGCCAGCGCATCTTCAGCCTTTTCGTCTCCGCAGGTTCGTTCGTGACAGCAGCATGGGCCGGGCTGGTTGCGCTCCAGCTTGCGTTCGGGTCGCCGGGGTCCGTGCAGATCCGGTATGTCGGCGAAGCGGAGACGCTGCGCACGGGCGTCTGGCTCGCCGTCCTCATCCTTGTCCTGCAGCGGCCATGGGGGCTCGACCGGCGGCCGCGTTCGAGTTTCCTCCTGGCAGCCCTGCTGGGATTTGCCGTCGCGCTGGCGCTTGTCCTGGGGACCGTGACGAATGCCGACATGCCAGGCCCGGCGGCCAGCGC
>JBDNCK010000078.1:0-7515 GCA_046719675.1 Sphingomonadaceae bacterium
CCAGACCGGATTGCCGGCCGAGCGCGTGCCGCCAAGGGCTGCGATGCGCTCGGCAAGCTGCAGGTCGAACGGGTCGGCGATGCGGCGGCGGCGCGCCTCCTCGAACAGCTGGTTGGCGCTGAACGGGTCGCCGGCGATGGCCGAGCAATAGCCGTCGGCAAGCACGAAAGCGGGATTGTCATCGGAGGCCGCCCGCCCGTCCGCGGCAATCGGGCACAGGCCAAGCGGATCGCCGGCGGCAAGCGCAGCATGGGCCGCCGCCCCGTAGAGGCGCGGTGAATAGTCGGCGCGGCGCACGCGCATCACCATGCGATGCGCCTCTGCCGCAGCGCCGATTGCAACGAGAGCCCGCGTGCGCGCGGCCAGCCAGTCGCCCGGGTCGATCCCGGGTGGCGGATCGGCTTCGGTCAGCAACAGCCGCTGCACGGCAATCTGGCCCCAGCGGCTGGCAAGCGGCCCCTCGAGGCGGACGAGCAATCCTGCCAGGAATCGCCCGTCGGACCCGGCGAAGATGCCGCGCGGAAAGCCGATCGTCGCCTCGGTCACGAGGCCGGCGCTCGCGGCCGGGCGGGTCGGGCCGGGAAGCTCCGCCGGCCTTGCCGCCTGCTCGGCCGGTGCCGGCGCTCGGCTGGGCACAGTCCCGGCGGGTGGTGCCGGCAGGCCCGGAAGGGCCGCCTCGCCCGGCTCGGCCAGGGCAGGCCGCTGCTCGGGGACCGGGCGGGGAGGCGGCGGCGGAGCAGGGCCGAAGATGTCGGGAAGGATCGATGTCGGCGCCTCGCGGGCCGGCGGGGGCGAAGGCGGTTCCTCGGCTTCCTGGGCGGCGGTGGCCGATGCCATCAGAAGCAGGACAAGGCCGTTTGCGAAGCGACGCATGCCCGCCCTATAGCGCGCGCGATGGAAGGCGATAGCCCAGCCGAAGTTCCGCTGGCCCGGCGACCGATCCTGCTCGTTGGCCTCATGGGGTCCGGCAAGACTGCGATCGGCAGGCGCCTTGCTGGAGCCCTTGGCCTTCCCTTCGTGGACAGCGATGCGGAAGTGGAACAGGCGGCCGGCATGACGATCGCGGAAATCTTCGAACGCTTCGGCGAAGCCCATTTCCGCGACGGCGAGCGGCGGGTGATCGCGCGCCTGCTCGACGGGAAGCGGCGGGTGATTGCAACCGGCGGCGGCGCCTTTGCCGATCCCGACACCCGCGCGCTGGCGCTTGAACGTGCGCTGGTCGTCTGGCTGGATGCCGATATCGCGACGCTGGTGGAACGGGTCAGCCGGCGCGGCAACCGGCCGCTGCTCCAGGGCAGGGATCCCAGGGTCGTGCTGACGGAACTGATGGAAGCGCGGCGGCCCGCCTATGCGCAGGCGCATCTTCATGTCGCAACCGGCGAAGGCCCGCACGAGCTTGCCGTCCATGCCATCCGCCGGGCTCTCTCCGGACTGGAGCCGCCCGCATGATCGACGTGCCCGTCGCGCTTGGCGCGCGCAGCTACACGGTTTCCATCGGCGCGGGCCTCCTCGCCGAGGCCGGCCAGCGGGCAAGGGCCCTTGTGCCAGGCCTTGCGCGGGTCCCGGTCGTTACCGACGAGACGGTAGCAGACCTGCATCTGCCGGCCCTGGCGCGGTCGATGGCAGAGGCCGGCATTCAGGTGGAGCCCATCGTCGTGCCGCCGGGCGAGGCCGCCAAGACCTTCGCCTGGGCCGAGCGGGTGACGGATGCGCTCATCGCGGGCCAGGTCTCGCGCTCGGGGCTGGTGGTGGCGCTTGGCGGCGGCTGTGTCGGGGATCTTGCCGGCTTTGCGGCCGGCATCACCAAGCGTGGCGTGCCGTTCGTCCAGATCCCGACGACCCTGCTTGCCATGGTCGACAGCTCGGTCGGCGGCAAGACGGCAATCAATACCGCGGCGGGCAAGAATCTCGTCGGCGCCTTTCACCAGCCGGCCGCCGTCTGGGCCGATCCCGAACTGCTTGGCACGCTTCCGAACCGCGAGCTGCGCGCCGGCTATGCCGAGATCGTGAAATATGGCCTCATCAACGATGCCGCCTTCTTCGCCTGGCTCGAAACACATGGCCCGGCGCTTCTCGCCCGCGATCCGGACCGGCTCGTCGAGGCGATCGCCACGAGTGTTGCCGCCAAGGCCGCCATCGTTGCGGCCGACGAGGAGGAGCGCGCCGACATCCGCGCCCTTCTCAACCTCGGCCATACCTTCGGCCATGCGCTCGAAGCCGAGGCCGGCTTCTCGGATGCCCTGCTGCACGGCGAAGCTGTTGCCATCGGCATGGCGCAGGCCTTCCGCTTTTCCGCGCGCCAGGGGCTTGCGCCACCCGCCCACGCCGAGCAGGTAGCGCGCCATCTGGAAGCCGCCGGCCTCCCCACGGCCTGGCCGGCCCCGGCCGACCGGCTGATCGCCCACATGCTGCACGACAAGAAGAAAACGGAAGGCGGGCTGCCCTTCATCCTGGCGCGCGGCATCGGCCAGGCCTTCGTGGCGCATGGCGTGCCGCTTGCCGAGGTGCGGGCCTTCCTGGCCGAGGAGGAAGGCCTGAGGCTGCCGGGCGGCTAGGCCACCCCCAGCTGCTGGCGCAGCGCAAGAAGGGCAAGTGCGGCCTTCACGGCCTCGCCCGCCTTCGGAATGCGGGCCAGCGCCTGGGCCTCGCTTTCGACCGTCAGGATGCCGTTGCCGATGGCAAGGCCGTCAAGCGCAAGCGCCATCAGGCCGCGCGCGCTTTCGTTGGCGACCACCTCGAAATGGTAGGTCTCGCCGCGAATGACACAGCCAAGCGCCACATAGGCCTCGTAGCGGCCCGTCTCGGCCGCAAGCGCGATGGCGGCGGGAAGCTCGAGCGCGCCGGGCACCTCGATCGTCTCATGGAGATGGCCGGCCTCGGCAATCGCCGCGCGCGCGGCCGCCAGCTGCGCTTCGTGGATATGCCGGTAGAAGCCGGCAGCGGCAATCAGCACCCGTGCCATCACGCCCCCCTTGTCACGCGTCGATGCGGCGTTCCGCCACCACGTCCAGCCCATAGCCGGAAAGGCCGACGAAGCTGCGATGCGCGTTCGACAGCAGCTCGATCTCCGTCACGCCCAGATCGACGAGAATCTGCGCGCCGATGCCATAGTCGCGCTGCTCGAGCGGCATCGTCGCCCCTGCCTCGCGCGCGGCCATCATCTTCGACAGCCGGTCGGGGCGGTTGTCGCGGATGATGACGACAATGCCCGCGCCTGCCTCCCCGATGATCTCCATCGAGCGCTGCAGCGCCCCGGTGCGCGGCGAGTCCTCGCCGAGGATGTCGGCGAAGGGGGAAAGCACATGCATGCGCACCAGCGTCGGCTTGCCCGGCTCCACCCGGCCCTTCTGCAGCACCAGATGCTCGGCATATTCCGCCTTGTTGATGTAGGTCTTGACCGTCCATTCGCCGCCGTGCCGGCTGTTGAGCTTCGTCTCGGCGATGCAGGCCACGAGATGATCATGCCGCCGGCGATAGGCGATGAGATCGCGGATGGTGCCGATCTTCAGGCCATGCTGGCGGGCAAAGGGGATGAGATCATCGAGGCGGGCCATGGTGCCATCGTCCTTCATGATCTCGCAGATGACACCCGACGGGTTGAGCCCGGCCAGCCGCGCAATGTCAACCGATGCCTCGGTATGGCCAGCGCGCACCAGCACGCCGCCATCGCGCGCAACCAGCGGGAAGACATGGCCGGGTGAGACCAGCGCATCGGGGCCGTTGGCAGCATCGATTGCAACCGAGATGGTGCGGGCGCGATCGGCTGCGGAAATCCCGGTCGTCACGCCTTCCTTCGCCTCGATGGAAACGGTGAAGGCCGTCTCGTGGCGCGTGCCATTCTCCCGCGCCATGAGCGGCAGGCCGAGCTGCTCCACCCGCGCGCGGGTGAGCGCCAGGCAGATGAGCCCGCGGCCATGGCGCGCCATGAAGCTGATGGCAGCCGGCGTTGCCATCTGCGCCGGGATGACGAGATCGCCCTCATTCTCGCGGTCCTCGTCGTCGACGAGGATGAACATGCGGCCGTTGCGGGCCTCGTCGATGATGGCCTCGGGCCCGACGAGCGGCGAGCCCGTGGTTGCGCTGAGCCAGCCCTCGAGCTTGGCGAGGGTCTCGGCGGTGGGGTTCCAGTGCGGGCTGTCGAGCGCGCGCAGGCTGTTGGGATGGAGGCCGGCCGCGCGCGCGATGGCCGAGCGGCTGAGCCCGCTCTGCCTTGCTTCCGCGCGGATGCGCTCGAGAATCGCCTGCGCCATGGGCCCGCATTCTCACACTCCAATGTGAGGCGCAAGGCCCTGTTTCACATCCGCGTGTCGAGCATCCGCTGGAGATAGCGCGCGAGAATGTCGATCTCGAGATTGACCGCCTGTCCCACCCGCGCCGCGCCGAGCGTCGTCCACGCCGCCGTGTGCGGGATGATGTTGAGCTCGAAGCGGCAGCCATCGGCTTCGTCCGCCAAGCCATTGACCGTGAGCGAAACCCCGTCGACGGCAATCGAGCCCTTGGGCGCGATGGCCCCTGCAAGGCCGGCGGGTGCTGCAACCACCAGCCCGAGGCTGCCGTCCCGCGGCTCTGCCGAGACAATCTGCCCCACGCCATCGACATGGCCCGTCACGATGTGGCCGCCCAGTTCGTCGCCGACCCTGAGCGCCCGCTCGAGATTGAGGCGGCGCCCCTGCTGCCACATGTCGGGGGCCGTCTTCGCCCGGGTTTCGGCCGAGACGTCCACGCGAAACCAGTCCGGCCCCTTCGCCACGACGGTCAGGCAGACGCCGGAACAGGCGATCGAGGCCCCGAGCGCGATGCTTTCCATCGCGAAGCGGGTGCCGATGGTGACGGCAAGGTCCGCACCCGGCCGGCTTTCGGCGTCGCGGATGGTGCCGATGTCGGTGATGATGCCGGTGAACATGCCGACCGACCCTAGCGGTCCGGCCGCTCTGGCGAAAGGCCCGCAGCCGCAGCGCCAAGAAGGCCCGGCTCGGGATGGGCAATGGTGCGGATGGGAAGGCTGGCCATGTGCTGCGCGAACCGCCCCTTGGCGACGAAGCGCGCATGGAAGCCCGATTCGGCAAGGATCGGCCGGATGCGCGGCACGATCCCGCCGGCCAGCACCACGCCCCGCGCCCAGTGCGCAAGCGCCAGATCCCCAAGCACCGAGCCAAGGGAAAGGCACCAGCGGTCGAGCGCCGCGCGCGCGAGCATATCGGTGCCGGCGACTGCGGCTTCCCAGAGCGCGTGATCATCCATGGGTGCCGCCGCGCGACCCTCGAAGGCAGCGAGCGCCTCGCGGATCGTGGCAAGGCCTGGGCCTGCCACCACCCGCTCCACCGATACCCGGCGCAGCGGTCCGCGCAGCCGCGCCAGCAGCCGGTCTTCCAGCGGATCGAGGGGCGCGAAATCCATATGCCCGCCTTCGGTCGGAAGGACGTGCACCTGCCCATCTTGGCGCAGCAGCATGGCAACGCCCAGCCCGGTTCCGGGGCCTGCCACCGTGACGACCCCGGCTTGCGGCAGCGGCACGTCCGGCCCGGCCAGATGCGGCAGCGCTTCGTCGGGAAGCACGGCAACACCATGCGCGACCGCAGCGAAATCGTTGATGAGACGCACGGACTCCAGCCCGAGCCGGGCCGCAAGCACCGCGGGCCGCAGCACCCAGGAATTGTTGGTGAAGCGCAGCACGTCCCCTTCGGTCGGTGCAGCGACCGCCATCACCGCCCTCGCCGGAAGCTCGCCAGCCTCGGCGCGATAGGCGTTGAGGGCCGTCTCGAGGCTCGTGAAGTCGGCAACCCGCAGCTTGCGTTCGGCTGCAAGGCGGATGCCGTCGGCGCCTCGGGACGCGATCGCAAAGCGCGCGTGGGTGCCGCCGATGTCGGCTGCAAGCACCGCCGTTGGCGCCTTCCCGGCCATGCGCGGCCTTATCGGCGCCGCAGCCGTACAATGCCAGCCCCGCTTTTCGCCCGGGTCAGCGCCATGCTATCCCGCCGGCGTGAGCACGGAACCAATGCCTCACACAAGCCCGCGCGCGATCGACCTCAATGCCGATCTCGGCGAAGGCTATGGGCCCTGGCGCATGGGCGATGATGCCGCGATGCTGGCAATCGTCAGCAGCGCGAGCATCGCCTGCGGTGGCCATGCCGGCGACCCGGAGACCATGTTCGAGACCCTCAGGCTCGCCAGGGCCAAGGGTGTCGTCGCCGGCGCCCACCCCGGCTATCCCGACCGCGAGGGCTTCGGGCGCCGGCGGCTGCCCCATGCCCCGGCCGAGATCACCCGCTTCCTCGTGGCGCAGGTGGGCGCGCTCATGGGCTCGGCGGCGCTGGCCGGAACGTCCGTGCGCTTCGTCAAGCCCCATGGCGCGCTCGGCAACATTGCGGCTGCCGAGCCGGAGGTGGCAGATGCGGTGGTCGCAGCCGTCAGGGCGCTGGGCGGCGGGCTTTCCATCCTGGCGATTGCCGCAAGCGTGCTCGCAAGGCGGGCCGAGGAGGCGGGCGTTGCCGTCTTCCACGAGGTGTTCGCAGACCGTGGCTACACCCGCGACGGCCAGCTGGTGCCACGCGCGCTGCGGGGCGCGCTGCTCCACGATCCGGCGGCCGTCTCGGCCCGCATGCTCGCGTTCCTGGAAACCGGCCGGATGCCGACGGCCGACGGCAGCACGATCGCGCTTCCCGCCCACTCGGTCTGCCTCCATGGCGACACGCCCGGGGCCGTTGCCCTGGCAAGGCGGCTGCGCGCCGACCTCGAGGCGGCCGGCGTTGCGATCCGCCCATTCGCAGCTCCATGAGCCGTCCACCGCTGCTCCGCCCTGTCGGAGAAGCGGCCGTGCTGGCCGATTTCGGCGGGGAGGGCAGCTCCCGGACAAGCGCCCGGGTGCTGGCGCTCGACGAGGCGGTTGCGCAGCATCCGCCCGCCGGACTTGTCGAGGCGGTGCCGGCGGCGACGTCGCTTCTCCTGCGCTTTGATCCGCTGGTCACCGATCATGCCGCCATCCTCGCCCATCTTCGAGGTCTTGCGGCGCGCCCGCGGCCGGCTTCGCCCGGTCGCCTGCATCGGCTTCCCGTCACTTACGAGGGCGCGCCCGATCTGGCGGCCGCCGCTGAGGCCCTGGGTCTTGCCGAAGAAACCCTGATCGCTCGCCATGTCGGGCGCTGCTACCGGGTGGTGATGTGCGGCTTTGCGCCGGGCTGCGCCTATCTGGGCGACCTCCACCCGAGCCTGCGGCTGCCGCGCAAGCCCCAGGTGGTGCGCAACGTGCCGGCCGGAAGCGTCATCATCGCCGGCCGCCAGTGTATCGTGACGACGCTGACCCTCCCCACCGGCTGGTGGGCGATCGGCCATTGCCCCGTCCCGATCTTCGATCCCGACGCCGAGCACCCCTTCCTGCTCGCCCCGGGCGACCGGGTCCGCTTCGCGCGCCTGCTGCCATGACGGGCAAGGCAAGGCTGCGGGTGACGGCTGCCGGATCGCTGGTGTCCTGGCAGGATCGCGGCCGCTTCGGCCATGCGCGCTTTGGCGTCAGCCCGT